>JBEBRS010000017.1:0-26828 GCA_040394705.1 Leadbetterella byssophila | reverse complement strand
AACTCCCCATAAGAAAAGCGGGCCAAATCTGGCCCGCTTTTTTACTACATGAATTATTCTCTAAAAACAATTTATCTTTTGTCAAGGTCCACATAGTGCCTTTGGGTGGCGCCGGTATAGATCTGCCGCGGCCGGCCGATGGCCTGACCTGAATCGCGGAGTTCCAGCCATTGGGCTATCCAGCCCGGCAATCTTCCGATGGCGAACATCACCGTAAACATATTGGTCGGAATACCCAGGGCCCGGTAAATGATTCCGGAATAGAAATCTACGTTGGGATACAGCTTCCGTGATACGAAATATTCGTCTTTCAGTGCGGCCTCTTCCAGTCCTTTGGCAATTTCCAGCACAGGGTCATTCACACCGAGTTTGTTCAGCACGTCGTCCGCCGCTTTTTTGATGATTCGGGCCCGGGGGTCAAAGTTCTTGTATACCCGGTGGCCGAAGCCCATCAGGCGGAAAGAAGAATTCTTGTCTTTGGCCATGGCGATGTACTTGTTCACATCTCCGCCGTCTTGCCTGATGGCCTCCAGCATTTCAATCACCTCCTGGTTGGCACCCCCGTGAAGCGGTCCCCACAACGCGGAGATACCGGCCGAAATACTGGCGTAAATATTGGCTTTGGATGAACCCACCAGCCGTACCGTAGAAGTAGAACAGTTTTGCTCGTGGTCTGCGTGCAGAATCAGCAGCTTGTTCAGCGCGCTGGCCACAATAGGGTCTACCTCGTAACTTTCTACGGGAAGGGCGAACATCATGTGCAGGAAGTTCGAACAATAATCCAGGTGATTTTTCGGATAATTGATCGGATGCCCCTGCGATTTTTTATAACACCAGGTAGCAATAGTCGGAAACTTCGCCAGTAACCTCCTGATATGAATTTCAGTAAAATCGCCCTGGTTCTTTTTATGGTTATCGGGGTAGAAACTTGACATGGCCCCTACCAGGGAAGACATGACCCCCATAGGGTGTGCGTTAACAGGAAACCCATCAAATATCTTCCGCATATCTTCGTTCACCAGCGAGCGGGTAGTAACCTCGTGCTTGAACTTCGCGTATTCCTCCCGGCTGGGCAGATCGCCGTAAATTAAGAGGTAGGCCACTTCCAGGAACTCGGCTTTTTCCGCCAGTTCCTCAATAGGATATCCCCGGTAATGCAGCACGCCCTGCTCTCCGTCAAGGAAAGTAATACCGCTGTAAGTGGATCCCGTGTTTTTAAAACCTTCATCTATCGTAACGTAGCCTGTCTTGGCCCGTAATGCGGAGATGTCAATAGCTTTTTCCTTTTCTGTACCTTCAATCACCGGAAACTCATATTCCTGTCCCTCAATGATTATCTTAACCGTTTCTTGCATTAGTTGATTAGCGCTGGTTCTCCAGGTTAGTTAATTTATTTGTGTTGCTAAAATACTTAGAAATGCCCTAAATCCCAAAGAAAAGTGTAAAATGTGGGAAAAACGCGGTATAAAGAGAAAAGTGGCGGGGATATTTTACTTTTTACAGGATTATCGACAAATTGCACGTAGAAACTTAATCTTATTCAGTTTATGTCTGTAACAGAATCATTTAAGGAGGTCATTGAAAAAGGATATACCAGCAAGGGAGATTCGCTGGTACTGGGTGCCGCGAAACTTAACGGTGAAGTAGTACCGGGTACCCAGGTAAGAGTACCCCTCAAAACCATGAACCGCCACGGTCTGATCGCCGGCGCTACGGGTACCGGCAAAACCAAAACCCTCCAGGGCATCGCCGAAGGTTTGTCCAAAGCCAGCGTTCCCGTTCTGTTGATGGACATCAAGGGCGACCTTAGCGGACTGGCCCGGCCGGGATCTGCGGAGTCCTTTATCCTGGAGCGGAGTGACGCCGCCGGGGTAACCTATAATCCCCAGGGTTTTCCTGTGGAATTCCTTACCCTCAGTGACGAGAAGGGCGTAAGGCTGAGGGCTACCGTTTCGGAGTTCGGCCCCATCCTCCTGTCTAAGATTTTAGGATTGAACGATACCCAGGAAGGCATCGTTTCCGTGATCTTTAAATTCTGCGATGACCATCAGCTCCCTCTCCTCGACCTGAAGGATTTTATCCGGGTGATTCAATTTGTGGGAAAAGAAGGGAAAGCCGACTTTGAAAACAGCTACGGGAAAATGTCGACCACTTCTCTGGGTACCATTTTAAGGAAAGTCATTGAGTTGCAGCACCAGGGGGCAGACCTGTTTTTCGGAGAGCGCTCTTTTGATGTAGACGATCTTATGCGGATTGACGACCAGGGGAGAGGGATTATTTCGGTTTTAAGGGTCATGGACCTGATGGACCGGCCCAAACTCTTCTCCACCTTTATGCTGAGTTTGCTGGCCGAACTGTATGCCACCCTGCCCGAGGCGGGCGACGAAGACCGGCCCAAACTGGTGATCTTTATTGATGAGGCCCACCTGGTGTTCCAGGAAGCCTCCAAAGCCCTGTTGCAGCAGATCGAAACCGTCATAAAGCTGATTCGCTCCAAAGGTGTAGGGATTTATTTCTGTACCCAAAACCCCCAGGATGTGCCGGCCTCGGTGCTTTCACAGCTAGGGCTTAAGGTACAGCATGCCCTGCGGGCTTTTACGGCGAACGACCGGAAAACCATCAAAGAGGCGGCCCAGAATTATCCGGAAACTACATTTTATAAGACGGAAGAAGTACTGACCCAAATGGGAATCGGCGAGGCCCTGGTGACGTGTCTGAACGAAAAGGGCATTCCTACGCCCCTGGCCGTTACGTTTATTCTTCCGCCGGAAAGCCGTATGGATGTACTGACCGACTCGGAGATCGGCGGTATTGTAGCCGCTTCTTCCATTGTCAGGAAATACAACGAGGTGGTAGACCGGGAAAGCGCGTACGAGATATTGAATGAAAAACTCGCTTCTGTGCAGGAAGAAGAGCCGGCCAAAAAAGGTCGGCCCAAACAAGAGAAATCTACGCTCGATACCATTTTGAGCAGCTCCGCCGGCCGGCAAATGGCCCGCACCGCAGCCAACCTGCTGACGCGGACCCTCCTCGGCGCCATTGGCGTAACCGGCACCACCACCAAAAAGAAAAAGACCAGCAGCTGGTTCTGATATGCTGATCGGTATAGGAGGTGTCAGCCGCTCGGGGAAAAGTACCCTGGCCCGTTTGTTGGTCAACCATTTCCGTGACTCGGGAAAAACGGCGATTGTGCTTCACCAGGACGACTTCGTTTTTCCCACCACGGAAATCCCGCGGGTCAGGGACAAGGTAGACTGGGAACATCCCCATTCTATCAACCACGACCTTTTGTGGGAAACGACACAGTTTTATAAGGAAAGGTTTGAGGTACTCTTCATTGACGGCTTCCTGGCCTTTCACGACCCTCGCCTAAACGGGAGCTACGACAAACGTATTTTCGTAAGTATTTCAAAGGAAACTTTTTTGCAGAGAAAGGAAGATGACCTGCGGTGGGGGGATATTCCACGGTGGTTTTTTGGACATATCTGGGAGAGTTACCTGCAATACGGCATCCCTGATTTTACGCTCCATCCCTACATTCGTATTTCAGGCGAAACGGAGTACGACTCCGGGAAAATTCTCCCTTTGCTGTAGCCGTCAGGAGACTTTGGGGCATTTGCATTTCTTCTTGAAAATGCCCTTCTTTTTTTTCTTCTTTTTCTTTTTGGCAGTCTGTGTATGCTCGGAAACAGACGTGTTTTCAAAGGTATAGCCTTCTACAGGGAAAATAAGGAGCGCAAGCGATAAGGTCAGCAATTTCATTTCTACCACGAAGTTGATATGAGTTATAACGAAACTCCGGCGGTTTTAGTGTAGGTTTTGGTACACAAAAGGCCCGGTATGGCCTGAATAAAGAACGGAATAGTTAACTTTGCACCCAGAATGAAAAGAGAAGATTTTACAGGAGACCTGAACCTTAATCCCGTGTTTCAGGCCGTTAGCGACGCGGCCGCGGAGTTGGGGGTAGAGACCTATGTGGTAGGAGGGTTTGTGCGTGACCTGATCCTGAACCGGAACAGTAAGGATGTGGACTTTGTCTGTGTAGGGAGCGGAATAGCCCTGGCTACTGCTTCCGCCGCACGCGTAGGCCGGGAAATTCACGTGAATACATTCAAAAATTTCGGTACAGCCCAGTTTGTGTCTGACGGGTATGAATATGAATTTGTAGGTGCCAGGAAAGAGTCGTACCGGAGCGACTCCCGAAAGCCCCTGGTAGAAGACGGCACCCTGGAAGAAGACCAGAACCGCCGCGACTTTACCATCAACGCCATGGCCATTTCTCTGAACCGGGAAAATTACGGAACACTGATCGACCCGTTTAACGGACGGGAAGATTTGCGGCAAAAAGTTATTCGCACTCCGTTGGATCCACAGGCCACCTTTTCCGATGATCCCCTCCGTATGATGCGGGCCATACGCTTTGCCGCTCAGTTGGGGTTTGATATTGATGCCGATACCTTTCAGGGCATCCGCGCCATGACCGAACGCATTGAGATTGTATCGCGGGAAAGGATTACCGACGAACTCAATAAGATTATTCTTTCGCCCCAGCCCGGATACGGCTTTAAATTGCTGCATCAGGCCGGATTACTGGCCATTATTTTCCCTGAGCTGGTGAACCTGCAGGGAGTAGAGACCATGGACGGGAAAGGCCACAAAGATAATTTTTACCATACCCTCCAGGTGCTAGACAATACGGCGGCCCGCTCCGGTGACCTGTGGTTACGGTGGGCGGCGATTCTTCATGACATCGCCAAGCCTGCCACCAAACGTTTTTCACCCAAAGTGGGCTGGACCTTCCACGGGCATGAGGAGCTGGGCGCCCGGTGGGTGAAAGGAATTTTCCGGAAATACAAGCTGCCCCTCGATGAAAAAATGAGAAAGGTGACCACCCTGGTACGCCTGCATTTACGGCCTATCGCCCTGGCGAAAGATGGGGTAACCGATTCCGCAGTCAGGAGGCTCCTGGTGGAAGCGGGGGAATATATTGATGATCTGATGATTCTCTGCCGGGCGGATATCACCTCCAAAGACCCCACACGGGTGAAACGCTACCTCCGGAATTTCGACAAGGTGGAAGAGCTGCTCAAGGAGATTGAAGAAAAAGATAAGCTGCGAAATTTCCAGCCGGTGATCACCGGCGAGTTGATTATGGAGGTTTTCGGGCTGGGTCCCTCCCGGGAGGTAGGCCTGATCAAGACAGAAGTACGGGAAGCCATCCTGGATTGCCGTATAGAAAACACCATGGAATCCGCTTACCCTTTCCTGGTAGAAGCGGGAAAGAGAATGGGATTTGTACCCCTGAAGGAGGTCAAAGTCTGAAAACGATTCAGGGCCGGAGGAGTTCCGCACCTACGGGGCATTTCAGGCAATTTTTCCCCGTGCAGAATTCGTGATATTGCCCGATCAGTCCCTGGGAATCCAAAGCGGAACGGCACTTGAGCTCCAGGCCGTTCCAAAGGCGTATAATATAATTATCTTCAGGCGGAATGCTTTCCAGGAGTTCCACCGCCCGCGAAAAATACCGGCCATCTCCCGTGAGCTGATGATAGGCGGAAAGGAGAGGGGCCAACGTGTTGATCCGGAGGTTGTCGAGCGATGCCTTCCCCGGTCCTTTGAACTTCGGGCCGCCGCGGCCGAAGTCATAGTGCTTCTGCCAGTACGCAGAAACCGTCGCCTCCCATTTTACCTGGTTTTCTATGCATACATCAAAAAAACGGTCATTTTGATTCAGCACAGCCGCGGCCTGAGCGATCCGCACCGTAGGAAAATTGTGGGGCCGGGTGCGCAGGAACCTCCAGTCCGCCCGCCTCAGGGCATTCCCCGATAACGTGTGTTTCCGGCACAGGAAACGATATTCGGAAGAGAGGGCTTTTGCATATTCATCTTCCGGTTCCTCCAGAAATCCCCCCACGCCGAAGAGCAGGGCTTCTATCCGCGACAAGTTCCCCCGGTAACGGGCCAGTATTTTGTGGGGAAGCGCCCGGGCCAGCCTCAGGAAAGGTTCTGCGTTCAGGTGAAAGCCGAAATTCTTCAGCAGGAGCTGATAGGCCACTTCTTCCAGGTCGTTTTGAGCCGACGCGTACATTTGAAGTACTTCTTCCGCTTTCTTTTGCAGGCGGTGGGCCAGGGCTTTTTCCATCATCGACACTTTGGAGAGGGCGGAAGCCCCGGAAAAGAGACTCTCACAGGGAATCTGTTTCCGGCTGTTTTGAAAATCGCGGTATTTTTCCTGGAGGGAAGACGGAATCCGGCCCTCCAGCGAAAGCGTGGGCAAAGGAGTGCCGTCGTGGCGGTAAACAGGGCGGTCGTTTTTCCAGACTACATGGAGAATCACCGCATCATAGGCAGGGTCACGATGGTGGCCGTGCTTTTCCCAGTCGGAAGCCAAAATGTGAATTTCGATTTTTCCGGCCCAGGCCATGCCGTCAAGAAGGATACGCGCGTTCTCAAAATCCGGCCCCGCGTGGGTTTGAAGCAGACCGGTTTTCATCACCCGGAGCGACCGCCCTTCGTCGGTTTGAAGGTCGGTGGCGTCAAAATGTTGGTATTGCCAGACGTAGTGGAGGAGGTCTTCGTTTTTCATGTGTAGTTATTTAGTTCTGAGTGGTTAGTAGTGCCCCTCGAGAGCTCGGGGCCAGCTGCGCGCCCTGGCCCAGGCAGGGTGACAGTAGCACAGCCGCTCCCATTGTCAGGCTGAGCTTGTCGAAGCCCGCGTCCGGTAGCTCCCAGCTTGCTTAATGGCTAGTAACGCACCCTTCGACAGGCTCAGGGTGACAGTAGTAACGCCTTTGGTCCAAGCAGAGTCTTCGTAATTCGTAATTTTTAATTCGTAATTGATTTCTGTAATTGTCAATTCAGAAAATCCTGCGCAATCCAAAATACCCCGTAGGGGTTATATATCGCTAGAATTTGGTTAATGCATAGACCCCAATACCCCGTAGGGGTTACATATTTGCCCTTCGACCTTTAGTTATCTCAGGGTGCCCTTCGACAGGCTCAGGGTGACAGTAGCACCGGTGTTCCCATTGTCAGTTCGAGTGTAGCTCCTTGTCACCTCGGGCTTCCGCCTTGTCACCTCGCGCGTAGTCGAGAGGAAGGTTGGGTGGAAACCGAAATTCCCCTACAAATACTCCGCCATTTCCTTCTGGATTGCCGCCGCCTCTTCTCTCGCCCGGTCGGCGAAATCTTCCCCCGAAGAAGCGTAGATGATGCCTCTTGACGAATTCACCAGTAAGCCGCAGTCTTTATTCATGCCGTAACGGGATACGTCTGCCAGGCTCCCGCCTTGGGCACCTACACCGGGAATCAGCAGAAAATGGTCCGGGACGATCTTCCGTACCTCTTCCAGGCGGCTGGCCCGTGTGGCACCTACCACGTACATGAGGTTCTGGTCCGATCCCCATTCCCGGGAGGTTTGCAGCACTTTTTCGAACAGTTGCCCGCCCCCGCTCAATTCAAGGTTTTGAAAATCACCTGCGCCGGTGTTGGAGGTCAGCGCCAGGAGGATCACCCACTTTCCGGGATATTCCAGGAAAGGAAGTACCGAGTCATGGCCCATATAAGGGGCTACCGTCACGGAATCAAAATCGAGGCCGGAGGCGTGCGTATCGAAAAAAGCCCGGGCGTACAGCCCCGACGTATTTCCGATGTCTCCCCGCTTGGCATCGGCGATGGTAAAGCACTCCTTCGGGATATAGGCCAGGGTTTTCTCCAGGCTTTCCCATCCTTTCCTGCCCCCCGCTTCGTAAAAAGCGATATTGGGTTTGTAGGCCACACAAAAGTCGCGGGTAGCGTCAATGATTTGCCGGTTAAACTCGAAAACCGGGTCGGGGAAATCAAGCAAATGCCGGGGTACTTTCCGGATATCGGTGTCAAGACCTACACAGAGGTAGGATTTTTTTTGAAAAATCTGTTGAATAAGGTCTTGTTTTGTCATAGAAGTCCGAACTTTACGGTAAAGTTAAGGATGGAAATTGGCTTTTAAGTAATTTTAAGCGTGAAAAGGCGGTAAGCTGCTTCACAAACACTTGCTTTTTACGTTAAATACATAGAATAAGAACAGACAGGAAAATTAATGCAATTTACACCGACTACCTTAGCCGGGGTCATCGAGATCACCCCCCGCATCTTTGAAGATGAAAGAGGATATTTCTTCGAATCCTTTAATATCGACCAGTTTCGTGCCCACGGTATCCAGGAAGATTTTCTTCAGGATAACCAGTCTTTTTCCAGGAAGGGTGTAGTACGGGGACTGCACTTTCAGCGCGAACCCTTTGCCCAGGGCAAACTGGTGCGGGTGATCCGCGGAGCCGTACTGGACGTCGTCGTAGATATCCGGCCCGGCTCGCCCACGTTTGGTCAGCACGAATCCTTTCTTCTGACCGAAAAGAACCAGAAAATGGTGTATCTTCCCGCCGGATTTGCCCACGGCTTCTCGGCCCTGGAAGACGCTATTTTCTCCTATAAATGTACGAACGTGTATCATAAGGCTTCCGAAGGAGGGATTTTGTATAATGATCCTTTCCTGGCCATCGACTGGCAGGTGAAGAACCCTATTGTTTCTGAAAAAGACCTGGAACTGCCCGCGTTCAGTACGCTCAGTAAATGATAATTCTTTTGATGCATGACTGTCCGTTCGGGTTGCGTGCTGTAAGATAATAGGTGCCGGGTGTCAGGGGATTTGCCGGAATTATGCGGTGGTGATCTCCCTGCTTTGCGAATTCCCGCAGCGGGATCTCCCGTCCCTGGAGAGACACCAGCCGGGTATACTCTGCCTGAAGTCCGGGAAAGTAGAGGCGTATATTCCGGCCTTCCGTTCCCGGGTTCTCCAGCAGGAGGCACAGGGGCTGCTCTCCCTGAAAATAGGCTTTCGCCGTATCCAGAACGGCCCGTATGTGCTTTCCGAAATCAAATTCCAGCCGATAGTAGGTCTCCGGTGTGTAAGGAACTGCGTCCCGAATTTTTTCGTGCGCTGTGATCCCCCGCCAGGTGTCGTGCCAGGAGATTCCGTCGGGACTTTTCCGGACGACATATTCTCCTTCCGGCATAGGAAGGAGATGTTCGGCCAGAAGCAAGGGAAATGCCTGCGCGTCCGTTCCCACCCTAAGACGTCCGGCGGGAACCCTGCTCTTCCACCAGAAGTAGTCGCCCGTACTGACGGTTTCAAACTCTGTGCAGAGGTATTTCCCCCCGGCCATACTTTGCCAGGTGAGGGTGTCTTGTAACCACAGGGTAGAATCGGCGCCGGCGTTCGAACCATTCGGGCGGTGAAGCAGTAATAATGCGTCGCCCGCCCCTTCGGGGTACCTCTGAAGTTCCTCCAGGCTCAGATAATAGCGTATTTTGAGTGGGGAGATTAGCTCCCGCGCCGCGGCCAGGGCCAGACTCCGCGGGTAGAACCGATTCCCCGAAGAGTCGGTGAGGACCGGCCGCGCCGTGGAGGTAAATTGTACCAGTAGTGAACCGGGATCGTTTTCCCCGGGATGCACAGCGGCAAATATTTCCCCGTTTTCCAGGTAGAGGTAGTTCCATTCTCCGGGATGCAGGTCCGGAACGGGGAG
Organism: Leadbetterella byssophila; assembly: GCA_040394705.1. GTDB lineage: Bacteria > Bacteroidota > Bacteroidia > Cytophagales > Spirosomataceae > Leadbetterella > Leadbetterella byssophila_B. Next base: position 17,265 of record JBEBRS010000017.1, on the reverse strand, counting down.
GCTCACGGCGGTGTCCTTTTGTCCGGCGAAATAACAGGGCGCCACCATCAGGGTCATGCGGCCCGGTTCGGAAAAACAACCGCCTTCTCCCTCGGTTTTATAGGCCAGGACGTACTCGCCTTCTTCGTCGGTAGGTATACCGGGTTCCGTTTGCCATTCCTCTTCCCCCGGGCGCTGCCACCAGGTTTTGGCAAGCCCGGTTCCGTTTAGCTGAGGAGAGAAAAGGCAGAGTTGCACCAGGGTGTCCTGGGGCGCTTCGGGGGGCGAGGCAAAGTGCCGAACCGGTATAGCTCCGGAGTTTCTGACGCAGGTTCCGCCCGAATTCGGAAACGTCACCCGTAACCGGAAAGTACCGCTTTCGGGCAGGTAGGTTTCTGCTATGCCGGAGGATTCAAAGACCGTAGTATAGGTAGTGCCGCTTCGGAGTTGCCATTCCCACTTGAGGGGTGTTCCGCTTATGCTGTCTTGAAACCGGGAGAAATCAAGGGCCTCGCCGGGGCAGAGCGTCAGCACGGGAAAAGAAGACGCCAGGCGGTTGACCCTAAGGGTGACAGGTTCCGAGATCAGCTCTTTTTGTCCCGAACGCACGATGCAGCGGTAACGGGTACCGTCGGTATCCGGTGCGGTACCCGCCTCTGAAATTTTATAGTCGCGGGCCGTGGCCCCCGCGATATCGGCAAACAGGCCGTAATACTCCCTTTGCCACTGGTAGGTAACCTCCGTGCCGCCGGTAACCCGTACACCGAAAGTGACGGTATTGCCCGCGCAGTTGGTCTGATCCTGAGGCGGGGTGATGATGCGAAATACAGGCCGGATCTCCGACTGGATAAGAAGACGCTCGCTTTCGCAACCTGCCGCGCTGGTTTGGGTCACATAATAGCTCTTTTTACCCGTAGAAGTAAAAACCGGAGGGTATGATTCGAAAGATTTGAGGGTTCTGGTCCGGTACCATCTCAGATTTTCTCCTTCCGCGGAAAAAACCAGGGTTTCCGTTTCGTCATACACCTCCGGCGTACTGTTGTGGGGCGGGGGCGGCGTAGGGTGTACGGTGATCCGCACCAGGGCCCTCGGACTCTCGCATTTTTGTGGGGTCATATACGTATATTGCATAAAGTACTCACCGGGTATATCGGTATAGATATCGGGTTGGCGACTCAGCACCTCGGTTTGATAAAGGCGGTACCAGTTTACTTTCAGGTCTTCCGGCGGATAGAGGGTGATTTTCTCCATTTTTTCGTTTTGGCAGATTTCAATATGCAGACCGCTGGGCTTCTCGGGATATCCCCCGACTTTAAGGGTCATGAGGTCGGTAGTCTCCACGCACGAGCCGTGGGAAGAAGAGAAAGTGACGGCACAGCGGTACTGCACCTGTTCCAGTTCCGGCAGGTCGGTGATTTTTAGGTAAGGAGTGCCGCTTCCGGCTACCTGCCCTGTATCGCTTAACGCTACCCAGGGATGGCCTGTGCCCGGCCGGTGCTGCCACGCATACAGGAGAGGGTTGCCGCTAACTGAGAAGGTAGTACCCAGGTCGGCGCGAAGGTCATTGCCCGCGCACAACGTTTGGTTGGGTAAGTTGCCCAGCAGACGGTTGACCGTCAGGGCGATCTCCCCGCTGAACACAGTTTCCGAGGTGTCACTGACCGCACACCGGAAGGCCGCCTCGTGCGGACTTTCAGCATTCCCCGTACTCCCTATTCTCAGGGTGGAAGACTCTATTCCGCTCAGGTAGTTGTTTTCGGTGAGGTCGGTAAATACGGAATCTCCGGGAAGACGGCGCTGCCACCGGTAGCGGAGCTGACCTGAGCCTTCGGCCTCTACCCGAAGCGAGGAGACACTCCCGTAGCAATTGGTCATTTCCGGGGTTTGAGACAGGATGTTCAGGGGCTTCGACACGGGCGGCTGAAGAAAATGTACCGACAGCACACCGGAAGTGCCCAGGTTGCAGGAGCTGAGGTCGCAGCTTACCCGGGCCCGGAAGTGGAGCGGTCCTTCGTGTCCGGAATAATGCAGCTCCGGCCCGCTGCCCGCGTCGGTCCAGTTGGGGTTGGAGGCGGCTGCGGAAACGGGGTTGACCTGCCATAGTATGGCACAGGTTCCGGCTCCGCCGTGCAGCAGGGCGTGGAGCCTCAGGGTATCTCCGGCCCAAACTGTGTCTTGGTTGGCGGAAAGGGTCAGGGTAGGGTCGGGGGAAATTTCAATATGCACCTCGTTGGAAAAGAGGGTATCGCAGGCGTTCCACACTTTCCTGCGGTAACAGGTGCTGACCTGCAGTACGCCCGGGTTGTAACTCAGGGCCGTGGCGCCGGGAATGTCCTCCCACAGGGGATTTTCACAATTTTCGGTCTGTTGCCACTGGATATGGGTACTGTTCACCGGGGCTTCTGTACTATTGATCTGCTGCGGGTTATACCCGGCGCAATTTACCAGGTGAGTTTCGGTAATGCGCCCCGGCAACAAAGGAGAGTTTTTTCGTGCCGTCGCCTTCGTTCGGGGCGACTCGCAGAAGGTGCCGTCGGTCAGGATACCGTAAGAAACATAGAAAACCGTATCCGACACGTGGACGGGGTTGCCGGTGGCGAAAGCGTGATTATTTTCGGGATGGGTCCACCAGTAAAACGTTCCTCCTTCGTATGGAGAAGAAGCTTCTACCTCTACTGAAGTACCCGCGCAGGCCTCCGTGTCGGCTACCGAGGGCGAAAAGGCCAGGTCAGGGCCTGCCGCACGAATGTGGAGGCTGTCGCGGGCGGAACAATGCTCCTGGTGTCCTTCTACATAATAGAGTCCGGGTTCTTCGATAAGGAAATTACCTGTGCTATTACTTGCCATGACCTGCCCGTTAAGCACAAGACGGAAGGAAACGGAATCCATGGTGCTGGTAAAGGCACCGAGGTATGCGCTGCGGTTGAAATTACCGTTCAGGCAGAGCTGCTCCCGGTCGGTTATCGCCTTGAGCGTAAAGGCCGGATGCACCCGGGTCAGGAAGGGCTTTAAAGGACTTTCGCATCCGTGATTATCGGTCTGAGATACGAAGAAAATCCGATCCTGAATAGCCTGAACTTTCACTTCCGGCGAAGGCAGGGAGTGACCGTCATCATCATACCAATGGAGCCCCTCCTCAAGGCGGACGATATCGCTGGAAGTACAGAAAAGCAGGGTGTCACTGACCGCGGGCGGGGGCGGAAGGGGATGAACCCGGAGGACTGCCGTATCCGAAAAAACTTCCCGGGCACAGGTGGAGGTCACCCGGCAAAAGATCCCGGCCCCATCCAGCAGGGGAGTCACTGCGCGAACCGAAAGGGTATCGGCATTTCCGGGAACCGACTGTCCGTTGATAAACCACTCGTAATTCAGGGAGCCGCTTCCCGTGGCCTGTATACGAAACAGGGCGTCTTGGTTTTCACACAGGGTGGTATCGCGAGGCTGGGAGAGAATAAGCGTGGCGGGTCGGACGGAGAGTGCAAAAGGTTCCGAGATTTCTTCTCCGCACCGGCCTTCCACCTCTACCGTATAGGTGCCTTCGTGCACGGGTTGGGCGGAGGAAATCAGGAGGGTATCTGCGTTTCCCACCGCGTTGCCGTTACGATACCAGGTGATTCGCACCGGCTCCCTGGCTGTAAAATCAGCTTGGATACGAACGGGTTCGCCCTCGCATACACCGATGTCGCCTAAGGTGGGGTGGATACGGGTTTCCGGGAAGACCTCCAGGCGGAGTTCCGTAGTATCGGAGGCGCAGTAGGCATTTTTGCTGTGGATGCGGAGGACCAGGTGATCGGAATTTTTAGGGAGAGGTAAGGGGATGTCGGAATGAACCGGAAGACTGTCGACCGCCAAAAAATGCGGACTTTCTATGAACCAATACAGGGGATCATGTTTGGTCTGGTTTGCGGTCAGAGGCACACGGGTCTCGTCGGGGCAGACTCCTTCCGGTAGAGAAAATACCTGGGCGGGTATGGGTCGTACCCACACGCTTACGGGCAGGCGGTAGCTTTCACAGCCTTTGTCGTCTCTGACGGCGTAGTAGTAGACCCGGGAACTGTCAAGCTCCGGCGTTTCATAGAAAGAAGAGTTAAGTTTGACGGGGGCAGTGAGGGTGTCCTCGTACCAGGAATAGATTTCGGTTCCGGAAATCAGGAAAGTGGAGGGGCCGCAGCTTTGCAGGGAATCCAGAGGGGAGGGCGATGCCGGGCGGGGGCGAATGATGTAGTTGGCCCGGGTACTTTCCAGGTAGCAGACGGCGCTGTCGGTCAGGCCGGAGGGCTGTTGATTGAGGGATACAAATCCTACCCGAATCCGATAACTGTTTTCTTCGGGGAGAATGCCGTTCACCTTCAGGGCGACGGTAGTGGTGCCGTGGAAACGTTCGTCTTCTTCCAGGGGAGAATAGGAAGTCTGTCCGGCTTTTCGTATCCACCATTGGTAAGAAAGAATTGTACCTACGGCCGAGGCGGGAAAGAAGCGGGCGGTATCCCCTTCGCAAAAAGGGGAAGAGGTGGTGGGGGAGACCGCAGAACTGAGCTGGTTGACCTGCAGCACTGCGGGGTTACTGAGGGCTTCGCATTGGTAAGCGTCAGTGACCCGGCAGCGGAAAGTCAGGCCGTGGTGGCTGTTGATGATGCCGGTGACTTTCAGTCCGGGCGTTTGCACATCCTTGAATTTGGTAGTGACAGAGAGCGGGCTGAAATGGAGTCCGTCGCTACTGCTTTCCCACTGATAAAACTGAGCCTCCGACGACATGGCCTGAAACGTGACTTCACCTCCGTTACATTGGAGGAGGTCGCGGGGGTGAACCTCAAAAACAGGGCGGTGGACTTCCACATCGTACCCCGCTCCGATGGTTTCGGAATCGGAATTCCGGAGAAGAACGCGTACCCGGAAGGAAGAATGTACGGAATGAAACACGTGCCGGATTTCCGATTCGGTCGTATCCGTATTTCCCGAAGAAAGCCGGATCCATTCGTTCCCGTTGTCCAGTAGCTGGAACTCATAATACGTGGCCCGGTCCACCCGGGCAGATAACGTGACCGTTTCTCCGTAGCAGGGGTGGGCATTTTCGGCGTGAACAGGTTGTGTAAAATAGGGATCCTGTGCCGTAACGGGATGGAAGGCGACTACACCCGCCATCCAAAGAGTGAATTTTAATAATTTCATGTGCGTGCGGTTTGAGGAAGTGAATTTCCGCAGCGCTACATTTTTATGCAAGTATTTGGGTCCCTTTTTGATTTTTTCTTATCTGAAGTTAAGAAATAGACCCAAACACGGCCGGCATGTCAACAAAAAAGGCCGGAAGAGACAGATCTTCCGGCCTTTGGGCTAAGCGTTTTTTTTACTTAGAGTTTAATAATTTTTTTGGCTACCTTCTCTTTTCCGTCAGAGAGGGTCATGTGATAGGCGCCGGGAACCAGGGAGCGTATGCCCACGCTGGCAGTATTTTCTTCTCCGAAAGTAACCTGCTTATCCACCACCAGGTGGTTATTGGAATCAAAAATCCTCAGGTGATATGCCGTTCCTGCTTTCACTCCCTCCGCTTTGATGTTCAGGGTTTCCGAAATCGGGTTTGGATACACGGTAGCGTCAAATACGAAGCCTGAAGTGGCCGCCGGCATCTCTACAAAGGCCGGTTTAGAATACGGAGAATATTCAAAAGTTCTGTTCCATGCCCTTACCCGGTAGTAGTAGGTTTGGCCGGCTGCTACATCTTCATCCCGCGCAGCTGTCGCATCTCTGTCCAGCACGTTTATTTGGGTATAAGTCTGACCTCCGTCCCGAGATTTCTCCAGATAGTACCTCTCTTCTTTGATGCTGTCGTCTACCCAGCTCAGGTCTACGCCATTGCCGTTTCTCTTGGCCACCAAGCCGTAAGGGGCATTAGGAGCCGAAGTATAGGCAATGGAGAATGGCCCTATGGTTCTGTACCCGGATTCTCCCACCCAGTTCGCCGCCTTGATGCGGTAGTAATAGGTCATTCCTTCCTCCAATTGGGTGTCGGTCAGTTTGGTTACATCTTCTTTCAGGAAAGCGAATGGCGGTGGACCATTGTAGGTCTTACCACCGTCAAAAGATTTTTCGATGATATACCAGCCTTCGTCTGCGGTATCTGTCCAGGAAAGGTGAAGTACCTGGTTTCCGAAGTTATCTACTCCGCCCACCCCGATAAAGTTTTGAGGAATGGAAGGCGGGCCGTAGGTGGCGTCTGTGATGTTCACCCAATTGTCATCGTAAAGCTGTTGGTCGCTGTGGCTTCGGATCGAAAACTCTACCACGTCGCCCGGATTCAGACCTTCCAGCCGGTATTGCTGAATATATGTGGGGAAATTCCCTTTTACCTCCCAGGGGCCACCGTTAATGGAAACCCTGAGTTCGGTGTTCTGTACCAAATTGGTTTTACAAGTCAGGTCCTGATCGCCATGCTCCCAGGCTACTGTTAACCAGGTGCTGTACTTGTTCACGCCGTCTTTTAATGACCGAAAATTTTTAGGTGGGTTAGGAGCCACATATCTTTTGGTAAAGATTTGATACGGACCTGAACGGGTGGTACCGGTGGCGTTATGGGTAACTACGCGGTAGTGATATATCTGGCCGGGTTCGGCTCCTGAAAAATAGAAAAGTTTGTCGCTTGGCGATACCGAACCTACAGTTTCAAAATTCCACCCGTCGGTACCTGCTTCGATATCGACGTACACGATGTCTTCCTGGCCCTTGGCGTAATTCCAGGAGAAGGCTACATTGTAAGGGCAGTCCATTTCCATTTTAAAGGCGATGGCTTCCGGAGGAAGGGCCACTTTTGTGGTTTCGTTTTTTGCGTCAGAAGCGGCACTCGCCGGGAAGGTGGTGCCGGTGACTACCCGCACGGCCTTGGCGGTAACTTTATATTGGGTTTTGGGTTTCAGATTATGGGCCGTAATGATTCTTTCCCCATTAATTGGCCCTGTGGTCAAGGTAATGGTTTGTTCTCCGCCTTCCAGGGTAATCTCGTACCCTGTTTCATACACGTTGGTGGTATCCACGAGGTGAAAGGTAATGCTTGTATCTGTGGTAAAGGCGGTTTCTATGGAAATGGAGGGTTTTACCAGGGGCTTGGAAAGTACCACTATGACCGAGTCGGTATTGGTAGAATACGTGGTATCTACCGGGGTAGTGGTTACTTTGAAGGCTTTTACCTTTACTACATAGGCCGTATCCAGGGTGAGGTTGGTCAGATGGACACTGCTAGTGGTGGTCTTGATCGTATCCTGTGTAGACACGGGCGCGCCTTTAACCTTATAAAAAACTTTGTACCCGGCTACACCTGAAGCGGTGGTCCACTCAATGATCGCCTTATTCTGGGTGCCGTCCTGCCGGCCTTTTAAAGCGGTAGGCGGATTCACCTGGGCATAGCTGAAAATGGTAGTGAGAACCAGTAAAAAGAGAAGTAGTATTTTTTTCATGGAGGGTTTGTTTATTCCATTGATAATATTATTACCGCAAAAATACATAGGAATTCATATTTAAAGAAATAAGTTTTATAAATTTATAGGGATTTAGTGGTAAAATTCGAATGGATTTTCTGCGTTCCTGCCTTTTGGAATGCGGGGCTTATGGTTATTTTTGCAGAACGGGTTTAAAAGGAAAGAAAATGGAGAGTTACGCGAATATTTTACTGATAGCAGCGCCGGTTTTCCTGGTGTTGGTGCTTTCAGAAAAGTTATACGGATACCTGAAATTCAGGCACGAATTCAGGTTGATGGACACCATTTCCAGCCTGAGTTCGGGGTACACCAATGCCTTGAAAGACGTGCTGGGACTGAGTGTGACCATACTGGGGTACGAGTGGTTTTACCGCCACGTGGCCCTTTACGAGATTAAGTCTACGTTTTGGGTGTACCTCACGGCCTTCATCGCCCTTGATTTCGCGGGATATTGGGTCCATCGTCTGTCGCACAGCGTTAATTTCCTGTGGAACCGCCATGTGATCCACCACAGCAGCGAGGAGTTTAACCTGGCCTGTGCCCTGCGCCAGAGTATTTCCATTTTTGTGAATATTTTTTCGTTCTTTCTCATTCCTGCGGCTATTCTGGGTGTCCAGCCCGAAGTGATCGCGGTGGTGGCTCCCCTGCACCTCTTTGCCCAGTTCTGGTACCATACGGTGTATATCGGTAAATTGGGTTTCCTGGAGAAAATTATCGTGACCCCTTCTCACCACCGGGTACATCATGCCATTAACCCGGAATATCTGGATAAAAACCACGGTCAGATTTTTATTTTCTGGGATAAACTGTTCGGTACTTTCCAGGAAGAACTGCCCGATACTCCGCCCGTTTATGGGGTAACCCGGCCCATGAGTACCTGGAATCCCATGAAAATCAATTTTAAACATCTCGCGTTGCTGATCGGCGATGCCTGGAGGGCCGAAAGCTGGAAAGACAAACTGAGAATCTGGTTTATGCCCACCGGCTGGCGTCCCGAAGGTTTCGAAGAAAAATACCCTGTCAAAAAGATTGAAGATCCCTATGGTTTTGAGAAGTATCAGACGGTATTTTCCGTAGGCGGAAGGGCATTTATCTGGATACAGTTCCTGTTTACCCTCTTCCTGCTGATCTGGTTTTTCGGACACGTGGCGGCCCTGGATATTTACGGGTTGATGAGTTTCGGGGGGCTGATTTTCCTGACGGTATACGCGTATACCGACTTCATGGATAAAAGCCGGTCTTTTCCTGTGTTTGAGTTGTTGAAAAACGCTTTCGGACTCTATTTTCTTTACGCCACCGCCTTCTGGGAACCTATGTTTACCGGGTATCCGGTGGTAAAAACCATTTTGACGGCCTACTTTATAGGCTCCATGCTGTTTTCCCTTTTGTTTTTCAGGAGGGAAGTGATGGCGGTTCAGTCTTCCAGGTAATCGAGGTCTTTGTTATGGGTTTCCGTGATGGTAAGGGTGGAGTAAAACCCTATTCCGTAACAAATAAGGGCCACCAATGCGCCGGCCATGATGGTGCCGGCGGAAGGTTTGAACAAGGTAAATAAAGTGGTCATCAGCACCACGGCTCCCCTGACCATGTTGGGAATGGTAGTAGCGGCCGTAGCACGTAGATTCGTACCGAACTGCTCGGCCCCCACCGTCACAAACATGGCCCAGTAGCCGGTCCAGAACCCCAGCCAGACACATACTATATACAGGGTAGTGACCGATTTTATTCCCCCGAAGAGAAAATAGAGTACCCCCAGCAAAGACATGCCCATCATCAGGGCGATGGCTTTTTTGCGCGACTGCATCCAGTGGCTGATGAAGCCGCTCAGGAGATCGCCGGCGGAAATACCTACATAAGCCCACATGATGGCCATGCCCGGAATGACTTTTTCCGGAATACCCAGGGCCTCGCCGAACTGGTTGCTGAGGTACACGAGTATGCCGATGCAGAACCAGGTGGGTAGCCCTATGCCGATACACTTCATGTATTTAAAGAAACGCTCGCGGCTGGTAAAAAAAGCGAAGAAATTTCCCTTGATTACATCGTCTTTGTGCTTCATGGATTTAAACATGCCCGATTCCAGTACCCCCACGCGCAGCAAGAGCAAAAGTACGCCCATGGCTCCGCCTACAAAATACGCGATGGTCCAGTCGCCCGATAACTGCACGGTATAGTTGGCCACCACGGCGCCGAGCAAACCCACGCCCGCCACCAGGGAGGTGCCTTTGGCCCGTAAGCGGGCCGGCAAAACCTCAGACACCAGGGTGATGCCCGCTCCCAGCTCTCCTGCCAGGCCTACGCCGGCCACAAACCGCAGCCATTTGTAGGCTTCTACTTGGTCCATAAACTGGATATGGGGAATAAACCCACACGCGATATTGGCCAGGGAGTAGGTGATGATAGAGCCAAAGAGTACGGACAAGCGTCCTTTTTTATCGCCCAGTGAACCCCACAATATGCCGCCGAGCAACAGGCCGGTCATCTGGAAGTTGATGATTTTTACCCCTACAGAATCTACTTCGGCGGGGCTTAGTCCCAGGCTTTCCAGGCTGGGAATACGCACAATGCCGAAGAGCTGGAGGTCATAAATGTCTACAAAGTAGCCCAGGGCCGCAATGATCACGGGCATGCTGAAGAGGTATTGCAGGTCGGTTTTTTCAGATTTCATGGGAGTGATGAGTAGTGAGTGCCGAGTTTCGAGTTTCAGGCGCGTGAGTTATTTTCTCCTTACTCGGCACTCTGCACTCGGAACTCCTTTACAATTTACAGCCAAAAGCCAGGTCTCCGGCGTCGCCAAGCCCCGGTACAATGTAATATTTATCGTTTAAGTGATTGTCTACATCGCCCACCCATAACCGGCATTCCGGCAGACGGGTACGGATATAATTCATGCCCTCTACGCTGGCAATGACGCAGACAATATGCGTGATTTTGGGCTGCCCGAAGCGCGTCAGGCTCCGGTAGGCTTTTTCAAGTGACTTCCCGGTGGCCAGGATGGGGTCGCAGAGAATCAGGGTCTTGTTTTCTACAGAAGGACTGGTGATGTAGTCGAGTTCTACCTCAAAAGCCTCCTTTTCCGCATGCGCACCGCGGTAAGCACCTATAAATGCGCTTTCCGCCCTGTCAAAATAATTAATTACGCCCTGGAAGAGGGGGAGAGATGCCCGGAGAACAGTAGCCACTACGGGTTCGTCCGCGGTTCTTTCCGTAGATTTTACCCCGAGAACGGTTTCTGTTTCAATGGGGGTGAAATCCATGGTTTTGGAGATTTCGTACGCAAAGATCTCACCCATACGTTCCAGGTTACGCCGGAAACGCATGGAGTCTTTCTGTATACTTTTATCACGGATCTCCGCCAGGAAGTTCTTGGCAATGGAGTTTTTTTCTGAGAGTATCAAGGGCTTTCGGGATAATTAAAATTGAACAAATGTAGTAAACAGTAAGATTATTTTCCAAAAACACAGGAAATAAATGAAAATGATTCTAGGGTATGGATTTTGTTTTTTTATATTCGCTTTTGGGCAGTTGAGTCTGGGCAAAGACAGTCGGCAGCTGGGTGTGAAGTTCGCGTAACGATTAACCGTTTACTATATGTTATCAAGAGTGGCGAATTCGGTGTATTGGATGGGGCGTTACATAGAGCGGGTAGAAAACTACGCGCGGTTTATGAGCGTGAACATCAATCTTTCTTACGATCTACCCGGGGTGATCACAGACCACTGGAAAGTATTGCTGGAGGCCACGTACGACAAGCCCATGTACGATTCCCTTTATGGCGATGATTCGGAGGAAAAAATCATTGATTTTATTACGTTTGATCCGCGGAATCCCAATTCCATTTATTGCATGCTGGGCAATGCCCGCGAGAACGTGCGTACCGTGAAAGAAGTGGTACCCAAAGAGTTCTGGGAGTCAATCAATACCTTCTACCTCCGGTTTAAGAACTATACCATTAACCACGACATGGAGGGCCTGATGGAATTTTACGACGGAATCAAGCAGCAATGCCAGTTTCTGACCGGGATGCTGGACGCCTGCCTGACCCGAAATGAAGCCTATTATTTTTTTATGATGGGGAAGTTCATTGAGCGGGCCGACAAGACTTCCCGCTTCCTGGATATCGGCTATTTTAACTTCCAGACCGTTTCCGATCCGAAAAACGTGAACTCCCAGGACCTCCTGATCTGGGCCGCGGTGCTGAAGTCGGCCAGCGCATTTAATATGTACCGCCAGCAATACCGGCGCCTGCAACAGGATCACATCATTGAATTCCTGATCAAAGACCGGTATTTCCCGAGGGCCATTTGCCATTCGGTGAAAAAAGCGGAATACGCGCTTTACCGGATCTCTGGATCAAGGCCCCAGAACGGCTACCGGAATCCGGCCGAAAAATGTATTTCGGAACTGAACCACCGGATTGATTTTACCGAGACTTCCGAGATTATCCGGATAGGACTTCATCCTTTCCTGAACGACTTCCAGGTTAAAAATAACGAAGTAGACCATGAGATTTTCAAAGTGTATTTTGATCTCAGTGCGATCGGGCAGTCGTGATAAAAATAGTTACCTTTGCATTTGAACATATAGGGATAAAACCATGACATTTTGCCTGGGAATCAAGACAGTCGACGGGCTGATAGGGCTGGCCGACAGGAGAATAACTTCAGGGAGTGAGGTATCCAGTGAACGAAAACTTTCTGTTCACCAGGTGCAGAACCACTCCATGTTTATTATGACTGCGGGGCTGCGGTCGGTGCGCGACAAGGCCCTGACCTATTTTGAAGAGGTGCTGGAAAATGAAGATTCGGGCTTTGATAAGCTTTACCAGGCGGTGAACTCCTTCGGGCAGAAATTGAAAAAAGTGAGGGAAGAAGACGAGGCCATCTTGCAGAAAGCAGGGTTGTCTTTCAATCTTTCCGCTATAGTGGGCGGGCAGCTGGAGAAAGACAAGGAACACAAGCTATTTCTGCTGTATCCGGAAGGCAACTGGATCGAGGTTTCGGAAGGGTCCCCCTTTATCATGATTGGCAATTCGGGTTACGGGAAGCCCATCCTGTACCGCAACATCCGGTACAATACCCCCCTGGATGAGGTATTGAGACTGGCTTTCCTGGCCTTTGACTCTACCCGGGTAAGCGTGAACGATGTGGATTTTCCTATCGATGTACTGCTATATGAGAAAGACAGCTTCCAGATCATTGACCATACCTACGAAAAGCATGACCTGGAACACATATCGTACCAGTGGAACGCCTTGCTGAAGCATTCGGTGCAAAAGCTGCCCGTAGACTGGATTGATCCATTATTCAGAAAACGGCCCCTATGATTCTGGATGTAGAACACCGACTCAGTTACCGGTATAGCGGTTTTGTACACCTGAACCCGCATTATTTCTACCTTACGCCTAATCTTACGCCTTTTCAGCGTCTTGTTTCATTTGAAATGCGTGTGCTGCCCCAGGCCGACAAGCTGATCCGCAACATTGACCAGGAAGGCAATATTCAACACGTGTGCTTTGTGAATACGGAAAGCCGTATTTTCGAGATTACAACGGCATTTACTATTGAAAGCGGCGAGTTCAATACCTACGATTTTATTTTTTTTCCGTTTGAAACCGCGAGACTGCCGTTTCGATATCCCGAAAAACTGGCCCGTTATACCGATATTTATTTTGCGGTGAACCCAATGGGTCCGGAAGTGAAGGCACTGAGCGAGAGGCTTGCCCGGGAGGCGGATTACAGTACTTTGGATTTTCTCTCAGGGGTAACCACATATATCCACCGGAATTTTCGTTATATAGCCAGAGAAAGGGGAGAGGCGGTAGCGGCGGAAGAGACGCTTCGTCTGGGCAGTGGCTCCTGTCGCGATTTTTCGGTACTGATGATGGCGCTGTGTACCGCTCAGGGGCTGGTGGCCCGTTTTGTGAGCGGGTATCTTTTTGGCAATCACCGGCATGAACACGATCTCCATGCCTGGGTGGAGGTTTTTCTTCCCGGGGGTGGATGGCGGGGCTTTGACCCTACCGAGGGGAAGTCGGTAGACCTGAATTATATTACCCTGGCCAATTCGCTTGAGCCTACGGGAGTTAGTCCTGTACGGGGTACTTTCCGTGGAGTGCCCGGCGTGACGTCAGAACTGGAAACCTATGTTTCCATTCGGAAAAGATGAGTAATGAAACAGATTTTTAACTAATTTTGAACCCTTAATTTAGCAATTCGTGACATTAATTAAGTCGATATCCGGCATCAGAGGCACCATAGGTGGAAGGAGTGGGGAAGCGCTTACTCCCTTAGATATAGTGAAATTCACCGCGGCGTTTGCGGGAATGACAGGAACGGAGGGGAACCGGAAAGTGGTGGTAGGGCGTGACGCCCGGCCTTCGGGCAAAATGGTTTCCGACCTGGTTTGCGCTACCTTGAACGGTATGGGCATTGATGTGGTTGACCTGGGGTTGTCTACCACACCTACGGTGGAGATGGCGGTGCCTATGGAAAACGCGGCAGGCGGAATCATTATTACGGCCAGCCATAACCCCGTGCAGTGGAATGCCCTGAAGCTGCTGAACGCGAAAGGAGAGTTTATTTCTGCCGCGGAGGGAGAGCGTTTGCTCGCCCTGGCCGAAGCGGAAGATTTTCATTTTGTGGAAGTGAAACAGCTGGGGAAATATACGCAAGACGATACGTATGTCGACAAGCATATTGAAGCCATTCTGGCGCTGCCTTCTGTCAACGCGGAGGCGGTTAGAAAGGCCGGCTTTAAGGTGGTGGTAGACGCGGTCAACTCTTCGGGAGGTATAGCGGTGCCGAAACTGCTCCGGGCCTTGGGCGTAGAGGAGATCAAGGAACTGAATTGCGAGCCTACCGGTCAATTTGCACATAATCCTGAGCCGCTTCCCGAAAACCTGAGAGGGATTTCGTCGGAAATGCAAAAAGGCGATTACGACCTGGGTATAGTGGTGGATCCGGATGTAGACCGCCTGGCTCTGATCTGCGAAGACGGGGAGCCATTTGGGGAAGAATATACCCTGGTGGCCGTAGCCGACTACATTTTAAGCATTAATAAGAAGCAGAAGAATACCACCGTTTCCAATCTTTCTTCTTCCCTGGCATTAAAAGATATTACCGTGCATCACGGAGGAGAGTATTTCTCTGCCGCGGTAGGTGAAGTGAATGTGGTGGAAAAGATGAAGGAAGTGAACGCCATTATCGGGGGCGAAGGAAACGGCGGGATTATCTTTCCCGAGCTGCACTACGGCCGCGATGCGCTGGTGGGAATCGCCCTCTTTCTGTCTCACCTGGCCAAATTCGATAAGCCGGTAGGCTTCCTCCGTAAAAAATATCCCTCTTATTTTATCGCGAAGAAAAAAATAGAGCTGGAAAACGGTATCGATGTAGACCTGATCCTGGAGAAGGTGAGGGGCAAGTACGCGAAATATGAAATTGACACGCGTGACGGGGTGAAAATCTATTTCGATAAGGAATGGGTACACCTAAGGAAGTCGAATACAGAGCCGATTATCCGGATTTATGCGGAAAGTGAGTTTGAGACCACCGCCGGAAACCTGGCGGATAAGATTATCAAGGATATTAAGGAGTTGATGCAGTAGTTGTCAGCTATCAGCTAATATCTAACGTCTAATATCTAACATCTAATATCTAACATCTACTATCCAATACCCAACGTCTGATATGACCCATCCGCTGGTAAGTGTACATTTGCTGACATACAACCACGTAAAGTTTATACGGCAGGCGGTGGAAAGTGTAATCGCTCAGAAAACTACCTTTCCGTTTGAGATTATCATTGGCGATGACTGCTCTACGGACGGCACTTCCGCTATTGTGGATGAATATGCAGCCCGGTACCCGGAATTGGTGCGGGTGGTGCGGGGGGAAAAAAACGGCGGGCCTCAGCCGAACTCTATCCGTATCCTGGAAAATTGCCGGGGGAAATACATGGCGGCTCTGGAAGGCGACGACTACTGGGTCGACCCCCTGAAACTGCAAAAACAGGCCGACTTCATGGAGGCCCATCCCGACTTCTCCGTATGTTTTACCAATACCCGGGTCGAATTTTTTGAAGGCAACGAAGCGCCGTATCTGCTGAATACCGACCTGGAAAAAGATGTATTTGAACTGAAAGATCTGATCGGGGAGAAGGAAATCTGGTTCATGGGTACGGCCACCCTCTTTTATACGATGAAATCGATTTTTCCGGTAGAACCCTGGTTTCCCAAGACCAAGAGCGGGGATATTCCGATGATTATGCTGGCGGCCCGCCACGGCAAGATCAAATTTCTGCCGGACGTGACTGCGGCTTATCGCCGCCACGCTGCCGGCGCCAGCAATACCGACCATAAAGACGACGCGGTATTCCTCGAAAACCGGATTATGATGTACACCAATCTGAATCGGGATACCGGCTACCGATTCAACCGGCTTTTCAAACGAAATCTGGGCGGCTGGTACTACCTGCTCCTGAATTCAAAGCAATTGAAAGGTAAATATTTTCGGAAACTGGGCTTAGCGATCCGTTATATCACCTTCATGTATCCCGATATCCCCCAGCTGAAAGAAGTGGTGCGCGATCACCTCATTCCCGCCTGGGTGATGAACCTTACCCGCTGGATACGGTGGAAGATGGGGTGGATCCGCTAAGAACTCGTGGGTACAATTACGGGAATTAATTACGAATTAAAAATTACGAATTACGAACAATCAGGCTCACTACTCACTACTCGCTACTCGGAACTAAGAACTCGCTACTCGGAACTAAGAACTCGGAACTCGGAACTAAGAACTCGGAACTCAAAACTTACTCCAATGAAAAAAACCTACGGATTACTGTTCCTGCTGATTCTGGCGGTGCCCCTACAGGCACAAATGAAGATTGATTATGAAACGTTTACGCTGGATAACGGCCTGACCGTTATTTTTCATGTGGACCGTTCGGATCCGGTGGTGTCAGTGAACCTGACCGCCCACGTGGGTTCTGCCCGTGAAAAGGAAGGCCGCACCGGTTTTGCCCACCTCTTTGAACACCTGTTGTTTCTGGAGTCGGAGAACCTGGGCAAAGGCGGGTTGGATAAACTTTCAGCGCGGATAGGAGGGTCAGGGGCGAACGGTTCTACTTCGCGTGACCGCACCAATTACCTGCAGACGGTTCCCTCCGATGCTCTGGAGAAAATGCTTTGGGCCGAGGCCGATAAACTGGGTTGGTTTATAAATACAGTCACTGAACCTGTTCTGGCCAAAGAGAAACAGGTGGTAAAAAATGAAAAGCGCCAGGGCGTAGACAATGCGCCTTACGGACATACCCGCTACGTGATTGATAAAGCACTTTATCCGGCCGGACATCCTTACAGCTGGCAGGTGATCGGGTCACTGGAAGACCTGGACCGGGCTACCCTGGCCGACGTGAAAGAGTTTTTCAGACGCTGGTACGTACCCAATAATGTTACCCTTGTGGTGGCCGGTGATTTTGATACAAAGCAGGCCAAAAGCTGGGTACACCGTTACTTTGATGAGATTAGGCGCGGTCCGGAGATTCCCCGCCAGGAGAAACAGCCGGCCGTATTGAACGGAATCGTAAAATTCTACCATGAAGATAATTTTGCGCGTTTGCCCGAACTTACGTATGTATGGCCTGCCGTAGAAGAATACCACCCGGATTCCTACGCATTGGAGGTGCTTTCCTCTTACCTGACCGAAGGCAAGAAAGCTCCTTTTTACCGGGTGCTGGTTGAAAACCGCAAGCTGTCTGCTCAGGTCAATGCCTACAATTACAGCAGTGAGCTTGCCGGACAAATGTACCTGTCTGT
>JBEBRS010000016.1:0-27296 GCA_040394705.1 Leadbetterella byssophila | reverse complement strand
GAAAGGGCTGTGGTGGGGTACAAGTATTACGTGCTTATTCATTCGCTGGACTGAGGGCTAGCGGTCTGAATCAAACCCATTTTTCCGACTTTGTTCATTTCAGACCGAAGCTAGCCTTTTGACGAACTGAGCCTCACTCTTCCATCGTTTTATTCTTTAGGGCCATCAGTAAGGTATATGCCCCTTTTTCTACGAAAGATTTTCCCTGAAACTGCTCGCCGTTCAGGATTTCGGTATAGCCTTCCTGACGTAGGCCGGGGTTTACCTCGGTGAGTTGAAAGGTGGCTTCAGACACTTGCTCAAATACGTACCATTTGTTTTCAAACATAACTACGCCGGCATCGGGGAGTACGAAGGTACTTCTATTTTCGGTTTCGATTTCAGCGGTGCAATACATGCCGTGGACCCAACCGTCTGTTCCGCCCGTAGGTTGCACCAGTAGATCTGCCGTGCCGTCTTCATGGATTGTTTTTCCGATGGATAGGAGGCGACCCGTCGCTGTTTCTTTTCCGGAGAAAGAGAACCGAACAGTTTGCCCGGTTTTTAGCGCTGACAGGTCTTTTTCAAAGGCTTTCAACTGCACCAGAAGGCCTTTTGGATTGACCAGTTCAAAGAGGGTTTGGGTAGGGGAAACGTATTGACCGGTATTGACCAGGATTTGACTGACTGTTCCTGAGAATGGCGCATACAGCGGCACGGTGCGGGAGATATTATCTGCGCTTATGGTTTTCGGGTCCAGATGGATCATTCTTAGTTTTTCTTCCAACGCTTTTTGGCTGACTACCAGGGTCTGGTAGTCGGTCTCGGCCTGTTGCAACACCTTGTCGCTGGCCGCCTGACTGCGATTCAGTTCTCTTTGTCGCTGATAATTCAGCTCTGCGGTTTTGAGTTGTACCCGAGTGGTGAGGTAATCGTGCTGAAGCTGGATAAACTGGTTGTCTTCCAGTACAGCCAATACCTGTCCCCGACTGAATGCGGCACCGGGCAAGAGATTGATTTTTTGCACATAACCGCCCAATGCGGAGGTAACGGATACCAGGTCAGCGGGACCGGCGGTTACTTTGCCATTCAGGTGAAGAGTAGCGTTAAGAGCACGAGACTCCACCTGCGTTAAGGTCAATTCGAAAGTCTTGCGCTGCTCATCGGTAAGGCGTATTGTTTGCTCGGGAACCGCTGGCTCCGTTACTTTTTCGGTTTTTGGGCTGCAGGCTGAGGCTGCAATCAGAAATATAATAAGGATATGCTTCATGATATCAGGTAGTTTAATTGAATAAGACACAGGTTAAGCTCCTCGATAGTATCCAGATAGGCCGTTCTTACTTCGAGGGACTGGCGGGTGAGCATCACCCATTCAAGGTAATTGATCTCGCCGGCTTCGAGTTGCGTTCTGATCAGTTCTTCAGCGCGGCGGGTTTCCGGCAGGAGTTTTTCCTCATAATTTTGGAGGATAGCCTGCAGGTGGCGGGCTTGGTTCAGCGCCTGCTGTAAAGCGGTCTCCATTTGCTTTTCCCGGATATAAAACTGGTTTTCTGCGATTTCTTTCCGAACCCGGGACGCCTCTATCTGACTTTTCTGACTTCTGGTGAAGAGGGGGATGTCTATCCCCACTGTAAAAGAAGTAAAGCGCTGCTGAGAGAGGTCACGCAGCGTTTGATTGCTCACGCCTATAGACAGCTCAGGCAAGAGACGGCTTTTGTCCACCTCAATCTGTGCCTTGCTAATGTCTACTTGCTGCTGCAGCAGGTGCAACTCGGGATGGTTCTCCACCCCACAACAAAGCACGGCTGCTATCTGTAGAGAAGGGGCCTGGGGTTGCAGCATTTCGGTGGTATTCAAGAGCAGTTGCAACTCAAGTGTGCTGATCTCGAGGTCGTTTTGAATCTGACGCAATTGGAGACCGATTTGTTCTTTCTGGAGTTGTGCGGTGGAAGATTCCAGGCGGTTGGCTTCCCCCAGCTCCAGTTTACGTTGCGACAAACCCAGAAATCGACTATACAGGGAATCGGTTTTCAGGAGAAGATCTTCTCTGGCCCGGAGCAGCAGGAGGTGTTGAAATACTTCGGATACCGCTTTTTTCATCTGATTCTCGGTGAGGTTGCGCTCAAGGAGAGCGGCTTCCCTTTCGCTTTGCAACACCATTTTTTGTCGTTTATAGGCAGCAGGCAGTTTGAAACGCTGGAGGGCAGTCAGGCGGTTGTCGGGCTGGAGGCCATTGTATTTTCCAAATTCACCACTTAATTCGGTAGGAGCCAGGTCAAGGGCCGTACCGTAAAGTTTTTCCCGGTATTTCACTTCAAGTTCCGTTTTTCTGAAGCCAAGGTTATTCTCTTTAGCGATGCGGTGGGCTTCTTCGAGGGTGACCGGCTTTTGCGCAGAGGCCCCCAGTCCCAGCAAGATCAGCGGAACAATGAGGGCAGATGCTTTCGGTTTCCGGATATTCTCTGCCAGCACATACAGGATGGGCAGTACAAACAGGGTAAGAAAAGTGGCGAAAAGCAGTCCGCCGATCACCACAGTAGCCAGGGGACGCTGTACCTCGGCACCGGCACCTTTGCTCAGCGCCATGGGCAGAAAACCCAGGGAAGCCACCAGTGCAGTCATCAGTACCGGGCGCAGGCGCACCCGTGTGCCCTTCAAAACGGTTTGTACGGCGTTTAGTCCTTCGCCCAGGCGGATCCGGTTATATTCTGCTACCAATACAATGCCGTTTAATACCGCCACACCAAACAAGGCAATAAAACCAATGCCCGCACTGATGCTGAAGGGCATGCCCCGGAGTGCCAGCAAATAGATACCGCCGATAGCAGAAAGGGGGATAGCGGTGTAGATGAGCAGGCTGTATTTGAGGGAGCGAAAAGAGAGGTAAAGCAGGAGGAATATCAGTGCGAGAGAGACCGGAACGGCAATGCCCAGGCGGGCTTTGGCCTGGTTCAGATTTTCGAAGGTTCCGCCATACGTAAGGGCATAACCCGGCTCTAAAGGGAGAGATGCGCCTACTTTTTCCTGAAGCTCCTGCACCACACTTTGCACATCGCGCCCGCGGATGTTGAAACCCACCACGATGCGCCGACGGGTGTTTTCCCGCTGAATCTGGTTGGGTGAGCTGGTGTAATCTACCGTGGCCAGTTCACGAAGGGGAACCTGTGTGCCGGTAGGAGTCGGAATGCGTAAATTACGAATGTCTTCCAGGTCTTTTTTGCGGTGGTCAGCCAGGCGAACCATGAGGTCAAAGCGCCGCTCGCCTTCGTAAACCATGCCAGCGCTTTGTCCGGCAAATGCCATGTTCACCAGGCGGTTGACTGACTTAATGGAAAGTTGGTGGCGGGCGATGGCAGCCCGGTCATATTGGATCACCACCTGGGGTGCCCCGATCAGTGGCTCGATGTAGAGATCCTGGGCACCGGAAACGGTAGCAATCAAACTGCCCAATTGCTGCGCATACTGGTCCAGGCGCTCCAGGTCTTCCCCAAAAATCTTGACGACCACGTCTTGGCGGGCTCCGGTCATTAGCTCATTGAAACGCATTTGTACCGGAAACTGGAAGCCCGTGGTGAGTCCGGGCAGCACTTCCAGGGCTTTGCTCATTTTTTCGGACAATTCGGGGAAGGTTTCTGCCGAAGTCCACGCTTTTTTGGGCTTCAATACCACAATCATATCCCCGGCATCCATGGGCATGGGTTCCGTGGGGATTTCCGCGCTTCCGATTTTGGTTACCACCTTTTCCACTTCCGGAAACTGTGTGAGCAGAATGTGGGCCGCCTTGTTGGTTTCCTGCACGGTAGTCTGGATATTACTGCCCGGCAGAATGCGCATTTCCACGGCAAAGTCACCTTCTTCCAGAGAAGGCACGAACTCACCGCCCATTCGGGAGAGTACCCAGACGGCGCCTGCAAAAAGGAGAAGAACCACCGGGAGGATCACCCGGGAGTGTTTAAGGCTGCGTAGGAGATAATAGTGGTGAAAAGCTTCTATTTTGGCCATTGCCCGGTCGGAAAATGTCTTTGTGGCCGGCACTTTTAGCACCAGTGCACTCATCACGGGAATGTAGGTCAGGGAGAGAATAAAAGCACCAATCAGGGCAAATGTCACGGTTTGAGCCATGGGGATAAACATTTTCCCTTCAATTCCCTGGAGGGTAAAGATGGGAAGGTAGACCACTAGGATGATGATTTGTCCGAATACCGCCGAATTGACCATCTTGGTGGATGATTCGTAGACCGGTTCATCCATGTCTTTCCGACGGATACTGCCGAGGTAACCGTGGCGAGAGAGTTGATGCAATACGGCTTCTATAATAATGACGGCACCGTCTACGATCAGTCCGAAATCAAGCGCTCCCAGGCTCATGAGGTTGCCGCCTACGCCGAAAAAGTTCATCAGGATAATGGCAAACAGCATGGAAAGGGGGATGACGGAGGCTACGAGTAGGCCGGCCCGGAAATTTCCCAGAAAGAGAACGAGGATAAATACCACGATCAGCGCTCCCTCGGCCAGGTTGGTTTCAATGGTGCGTATGGTATTGCTGACCATTTTGGCCCGGTCAAGGAAGGGTTCTATCACCACGCCTTCGGGAAGGGTCTTTTCGATTTCTGAGAGGCGGGTTTTGATATTTTTGATGACCTGGCTGGCATTCTCGCCTTTGAGCATAAGGACGATGGCGCCGGCTACTTCACCTTCGTCGTTATAGGTCATGGCGCCGTAGCGGGTGGCGTGGCCCAACCTCACTTCGGCCACATCTTTGATGCGGATGGGGGTTCCGGAAGCAGTATGGTTTACGGCAATGTTTTCGATATCGCCGCGGGCGGTGACGAGCCCCTCTGTGCGGATAAACAATACCGTTTCAGCCTTTTCAATGTAGGCACCGCCTGTATTTTGATTATTGGCTTCCAGGGCATCGAAGATGTCGCTGATACTGAGATGAAAAGTCTGGAGTTTGTCGGGGTCAATGGCAATTTCGTATTGCTTCAGTTTACCGCCGAAACTGCTGACTTCCGCCACGCCGGGGGTACCCAGAAGCTGCCGTCTTACTACCCAGTCCTGGAGGGTGCGCAGCTCGGTTTCGTCATACTCATACCCTTCCTTTGCTCTTATCACATACTGGAAGATCTCGCCGAGACCTGTAGAAACCGGCCCCAGTTCGGGCATCCCTATGCCTTCCGGAATCTGATCTTTGACCTGGTTAATGCGTTCAGTAACCAGTTGGCGGGCCAGGTAAATATCAGTCTCGTCCGTAAAAACAATGGTCACAAGGGATAACCCAAAGCGGTTGAAACTTCGGATTTCGGTTACTCCCGGTATATTGCTGTTGGCCTGTTCAATGGGGATGGTGACCAGGCGTTCGATGTCTGCGGCACCGAAAGAAGGGGCCACGGTAATGACCTGCACCTGATTATTGGTGATGTCAGGCTGGGCATCAATGGGCAGCTGTGTAGCTTCGTACAAGCCGAAAATTAGCAGGCCAATGGTACCAAGGCCCACAATAAGTTTATTCCGTAAGGAAAAACGGATGATTTTATTCAACATGATAGCTGGATTAACAATTAAAAACAGCGCAAGCCAGACCACGTACAGGTTGCCGGTGCGATTAGATTTTTAAGTGTTATGCTATACGGGGTGGCTGAAGGATGGTGTTAAAATAGGAGGAAACGAGGTTTTTTACCTTACCGGCAGGTTGGGAATTCTCAAAGTAAAACACCGGATGGTCAGGGAGGTCAAGTTGTATTTTGGGGAGATAGAAGACGTGGCTGAGGTCACTGGCCAATGTCATAAAAGGAAGCTTCATGTCGGTATCCCAGTCGCTGTCTTTCTCGTGGCCACCATAATGATGAACCAGGAAGTCGATCAGGTCGCCCTCCCCATTGGCTACATATTCCTGATAATGTTCAATGAAAAGCGGCATTTTCAAAAGTTGACAGAATTCAACGTTTGAAAACAGGTAGGTTCCCAGAAGAAGTAGGGCCAATGCTCTCCTCATGCTGCAAAGATACGCAGTTTTTGGTGATGTTAGGATACAGCTTATGCGGAGATTGGTCTTCATAATTGCCAGTTTAATCGTAAAAAAACCAAAAGTTTTGTCCGGAAAAGAATTCCGCTGTGTATCTTTATACAGCCTTAACGTTTAAACTTCAACCCATGAAAGATCCAAAAGCAAGGAAGGAATTACTGGAATTGTACAACGATTATGCGCACAATCGGATCAATCGGTCTGATTTTATGCAAAGACTTTCGGTTTATGCCGTGGGTGGTGCCACGGTAGCCTCTCTGATGAGTTTTCTCACTCCCGATTACAAAACCGCTATCCAGGTGAAAGCGGACGACCCGGCGGTGGATTCACGCTATGTAACCTATTCCTCTCCTAAAGGGGGCGGAACCATCAAGGGCCTGCTTTGTATGCCTAAGGGCAATACGGCCCGATTGGGCGGGGTAGTGGTGGTGCATGAAAACAGGGGGCTGAATCCGCACATTGAAGATGTAGCGCGTAGAGCAGCGCTGGCCGGTTTTCTCAGTTTCGCGCCAGATGCATTGAGTCCGTTAGGCGGCTATCCGGGTAACGATGATGACGGGCGACTGCTGCAGGCCAAGCGGGATCGCAATGAGATGCTGGAAGACTTCATTGCCGCAGCAGATTTTTTGCGTACTCAGGAAAACTGCAACGGCAAAGTGGGGGTGGTAGGTTTCTGTTTCGGGGGATGGATTTCCAACATGATGGCGGCGCGTATGCCCCATCTGAACGCTGCGGTTCCTTTCTATGGCGGACAGGCCCCTGCGGCCGAAGTACCCGCCATTCAGGCCCCATTGCAACTGCATTATGCCGAGTTGGATACCCGTGTGAACGAGGGCTGGCCCCCATACGAGCAGGCGTTGAAAGACAACAACAAAGCCTATACGGCGTACTTTTATCCCAACACGCATCACGGGTTTCATAACGATACCACGCCGCGGTTCGACAAAGACGCAGCAGCACTGGCCTGGGGCCGGGTGGTAGAATTTTTCAGGGAGAAGTTGGAGGTATGAATAATTTCAGATTCACCACCTACCTGACCTCCAACGTCGGTGCAGATCAGGAAGGCATTGAAAAACTACTGTCGCGTTGCAACCTGAAGCACTTTAAAAAGGGAGAATTTTTAATGATGCAGGGCGATAAAAGCAAGTACTCTTTTTTTGTAGAGAGCGGGCTGCTGCGTCAATATTCTATTGATGAAAAAGGCAAGGAGCACATCATTCAGTTTGCTCCCGAAAACTGGTTCATGTCTGACCGCGAAAGCGTTTACTTTGATCAGCCCTCGTCGTATTTTATGCAGGCCCTGGAAGATACCGTAGCATTTCTTTTTGACGATTCCCTTTTTCTGCAACTTGCCGAATCTGACCAGGCTTTTTTGTTTTTCAATACCCGGCTCTTGCATAACCATATTCTGCATCTTCAGAAAAGGATTACTCAGCTTCAAAGCGCCACCGCTGAGGAACGCTACCTGGATTTTATCAAGATGTACCCCGACCTCTTATTGCGGGTGCCTCAGACGTATATTGCCTCTTATCTAGGCATTACGCCCGAAAGCCTGAGCCGGGTCCGGAAAGAGATGGCCCGGCGGAACCATTCTTAACCTATATCAATGTACCTGCCGCACGCATATTCTACTTTTGTACCATTAAAGGAGAATAGAAATGAAAAAAGTAGAAGCAATGATACGTCCCGCAGCGCCCCATTTTGTGGGCGATGGTTTTCGGGTACATAATTTTATACCGGGTACGCACCCTTTGGATATGAAGCGGATGGATCCTTTCATTGTGCTGGACTACAATTCAAAATACCGGTTCAATCCGAGCGAAATCCCGAGAGGAGTAGGCGTACATCCGCACCGCGGTTTTGAGACCGTGACCATTGCCTATAAAGGGAAAGTAGAGCACCGCGACAGCAGCGGAGGCGGTGGCGTAATTGGGGAAGGCGATGTGCAGTGGATGACCGCTGCGCGCGGTGTGCTTCACAAAGAGTTTCACGAGAAGGAGTGGAGCAAAACCGGTGGTGAGTTTCAAATGGTGCAACTTTGGGTAAACCTGCCTGCGAAATTTAAAATGAATGAACCGGGGTACCAGTCCATCGAAAATTCTTCCATAAGCCGATACCTTTTGGAAGGAAACCAGGGAGAAATTGAGATCATTGCCGGAGAATACAAAAATCTGAAGGGAAGTGCCCGCACATTTACCCCCCTCCATCTCTTCAATGCAAAATTAAAGCAGGACAGTATTGCCGACTTTTCATTTCCGGCCCGATTCAATACGGCCTTGCTGGTCATTGAAGGAAAGATCACCGTAAACGGAGATACACAGGTTCCTGCCGATCATTTTGCCTTAATGGCCAATGAAGGAGAAACATTTCATGTGCAGGCAGATGCGGATTCGGTGGTGCTGATTTTGAGCGGGGAGCCCATTGAAGAACCCATAGTAGCCCACGGGCCTTTTGTGATGAATACCCGGGAAGAGGTTTTGCAGGCCTTTGACGATTTTAATCAGGGCCGGTTCGGCTACCTGGAGGAATAAGCGAAGCTTTTGCCGCTTGGGAATACCGGTGCCGCTTCATTTCCCGTTTTTTCAAACCGATGTTTTACAACGTAAGTATTTCAGAAAGTTCCCGGCCAAAAATGGCCGGGAACTGTTGCGTAGTATGCATTTGGTCTGGCAGGGCGTAGGGTCAAAGGATTAAAGTGAAAAATAATCCAAATTTTTCTTGTTATTATAAAATACCGCCCGTAATTTTGATATGTTCAAACATACGAACAAAGTTGAATATGATCAAATATCTGGCAGCCATACTTTTTTTTAGCTTTGGTCTCCGGGCTCAGGTGCCTTATAATATTGCTCGGTATGCGGAGGTTACTGCTTCGTCATTTTTAAGCCCTGAATTTAGTCCCCAACATGCCGTAGACGGGAGGATTTTATTGAATAACACAGGCGAATGGGCCTCTTCGGGAGATACTACCGACTGGGGATACGTCAGGTTTCCATGGATACAGTTCAAATGGTCTGCCCCTCAGAAGATCAACAGGATCATTCTTTATGACCGGGTGAATTTAAAAGATCATATTGCGGGGGGAAAGTTAAAGTTTAGTGATGGTAGCGAAATTTCGGTCTATCAGATTCCCAATAACGGCCTGGCCAAAGAGATACAGTTTGAAACAAAGACGGTAGATTGGGTAAAGTTTGAAGTAACAGACGGTAAAGGAAAGGATCTGGGGTTTTCTGAGGTGGAAATATTTTCCGCAGAGAATCAGGATTTCCTGTCGTGGGTAGATCCGTATATTGAAACCAACCGCGGGCGTTATTTTTTCTTCATTACCGGTCAGCGGCCATTCGGGATGATAGGAGCGGCGCCGCTTACCCGCAATAAAAATCAGAACGGGGGCGGCTATAATTATAACGAAACAGAGATTTTGGGTTTCGAGCAGATCCACTGCTGGATGATGGGTGGTCTGGAGATTATGCCGGCTTTATCAGACGCAGACCCTCTAAAAGGCAGAGAGCAATGGAAATCGGAGTTTTCTCACGCCGATGAGATAGTGAGGCCGGGTTATCAGCGTGTTTTTCTTCGAAAACCCGGAGTATGGGTGGAAAATACGGCTACAGATCGGGTGAGCATGTATAAATTCAGGTATACGGCAGAAGATACTACCCGCATCATTACTAACCTGAACGGTTATGTGAGCAATATCACCATGCAAAATGCCCGGGTGAAACAAACTGCGCCCCATGAATTTGAGGGGTCATTTTCTACCGTAAACCGCTATTGGGGTGGGCCTGAAGAGGTTGAGGTTTTCTTTGTGATACGCTTTGACCGTAACTTCAGCCGTTTGGAAAGCTGGAACGTGGCGGATGATTTGGGCGGGGTTTCTGCCCGGTTTCCCGTAAAACCGGGAGATGAAATTCAAATGAAGATTGCCATCTCCTACACCTCCGTTGCTAATGCCCGGAATAACCTGGAAACAGAATTACCCCATTGGAACTTTGAAGAAGTAAGAGACACAACATTCGGGATATGGGAGGAAGAGCTGGGTAAAATCAAGGTGTCAGGAGGTACTGTGAAGCAGAAGATTAAATTTTATACCGACCTCTGGCATGTGCTTCTGGGCCGGCATAAAATAGATGATGTGTCAGGCGACTACCCAGATCGTACCGGGGGGATCCGGAATGGAACGTTTACCAAAGCAGAGTTTAAGATCAGGCAACTGCCCAGGGATAAAGACGGTAAGGTGCTTCATCACATGTATAATTCCGATGCCTGGTGGCTTACCCAGTGGAACCTGAACGTACTTTGGGGTCTGGCCTGGCCCGAAGTTTTAGACGAGATGGCCTCATCAATGGTGAAGTATGCCCAAAACGGTTATCTGCTGCCCAGGGGACCCAGCGGTGGCGGCTATTCTTATATTATGACCAGCAGCCCGGCCGTTAATCTGGTGGCAGCTGCATTCCAGAAAAATATGCTCACCAAGGTGCCTGTGGATACGGCCTATAAAGTGGTGAAGCAAAACCTGCTTCCCGGCGGAATGCTGGGCGACAGCGCCGATGTAGCGTTTTATACCCGGGAAGGTTATTGGCCGGATAATGCCGGGATAACGCTGGAGGCAAATTTCCAGGACTATGCCTTCGCTGAAATGGCTAAAAAGTTGAATCGTACAGAAGATTATAACTTCTTCCATAACCGGGCGGGCAGCTGGGTGAATCTTTTTGATAAACAACAGAACCTGATTTTCCCCAAAAACAGAGCGGGTAGATTTATGCATTCGGATCCGCTCTCAGGAGAGGGTTGGGTAGAAGCAAATTCGTGGCAGGCCACCTGGTCAGTTTCGCATGAACTGGATAAGCTGGCCCAACTTATGGGCGGCAAGGAGGTTCTGACCTCACGGCTGAATTATGCCTTTGAAAAAGCGGAGGCCAGCGATTTTGTATTTGAATACAGTGGCGGCTACGTGAGCTACGCCAACCAGCCGGGTTGCTCCAATGCCCATGTGTTTAATCTTACCGGAAGCCCCTGGCTCAGCCAGTATTGGGTACGGAAGGTGCAGCGCCAGGCCTATGGAGGTACCGATCCCGATTCGGGCTATGGCGGTCACGATGAAGACCAGGGGCAGATGGGGGGAATCAGTGCATTGATGTCTATCGGCCTGTTTAGCGTGAAAGGTACGGTAGATTCAGATCCTTCGTATGAAATAACGAGTCCTGTTTTTGATTCCGTAGAGATAAGCCTTAATCCCAGGTACTATGAGGGGAAGACCTTTAAAATAGTTGCCCGGAATAATTCAGAAAAGAATATATATATCCAGGCCGCACATTTGAACGGGAAACCTCATCACAGTTACAAACTGTTCCACCGTGTTTTGGCGGAAGGCGGTACACTGGAACTGGAGCTGGGTGCGAATCCGAACAAACAATGGGGACGCTGAAAGCTTTCGCAGCCTGATGACATTTTATCCGCACTTAACCAGCAAAGAATCAACCTTAATTTAACAATATATGAGATTTTTTAATTCCTTAATACTATGCCTGGCCTTGCTGCTGTGGGGGGCTCCTGAAGTAGCGGCCCAGGAAAGTCAGATGAGCGTCAGGGGCAGGGTTTTAGCAGAAGACGGCGAAGAGTTAGCCGGTGTCAGCATCCGGGTAAAAGACGCTAACCAAAGCACATTCTCTAATGCACGGGGGGAGTTTTCCGTGGATATTCAAGGGGCTGGTAAAACGCTTGTTTTTACGTACGTGGGTTTTACCACCCGGGAAGTGGTTGTGAACGACCAGCGATTTTTAGAAGTACGTCTGAAGGCTTCTGAAGAACTGCTCGAAGAGGTGGTGGTGATCGGTTATGGTACGGTCAGGAAGTCGGACCTGACGGGTTCTGTAGCTTCTGTGCGGTCAGAACAGCTGCGTGCCATGCCCGTTACTTCTGTGGATCAGGCGTTACAGGGAAGAGCGGCCGGTGTTCAGGTAGTTCAGACATCGGGTGTGCCTGGTGCCGGAACAAACATCCGGGTGCGTGGAACCACTTCAGTAAATGCCAGTAGTGAGCCCCTTTACGTGATAGACGGTATGTTAATCAATAATGATCAAAATGAAATGGCAATAGCCAATCGCGGACCCCGAATCAGCCCGCTCGCCAGCCTGAACCCGGGTGATATTGAATCGGTCGAGATTCTTAAAGATGCGTCTGCAACTGCCATTTACGGATCAAGAGGAGCCAATGGCGTGGTTTTGATCACGACCAAAAAAGGGAAAACCGGTGAAGGCCAGATCAGCTTTGATATGTATTACGGTGTTCAGGAGCCCTCCCGGAAGCTTGAACTGCTGAATGCAGAGCAATTTGCATCTCTGGTAAATGAAGCCAACATCAACGCCGGCAGAAATCCGGTATATGTCAATCCCGGTACCTTAGGTCAGGGCACCGACTGGCAGAACGAGCTTTTCAGAACGGCACCGATGGCCAATTATCAGCTTTCTTTCAGCGGCGGGAACGACCGCACCCGTTATGCCGTTTCCGGAGGCTATTTCACGCGGGAAGGTATAGTCACAGGTTCAGATTTTCAAAGATTTTCTTTCCGGAATAATATAGAGTCAGATGTGAAAAAGTACCTGACCCTGGGTGCTAACGTTTCTTACAGCCACATGGAATCGAATGGAGTGCTTACGGGGCCGGGGCAAATTGTGCCCGGCGTTATAGCGGGAGCACTGCAGTTTAACCCTATCGCTACCGTTTACGATCCGACCCAGACCCTGGGTTATACGTTTGAACACCTGTTAAAAACCAATATCGCTAACCCGGTAGCGGAAGCGAGAGAATACCAGTCGGTGAATAAAACAGGCCGGTTTTTGTCGAATGTATATGCACAGGTGAAATTTTCTCCGGCACTCAGTTTTCGGAGTAGTTTCGGGGTGGATTTGCTGCGCTCAAAGTCGGACTCGTTTGGGCCTTACGGCTTGAAAAGAACCCAGAACAGCCTCGGGGAAGCCTCGGCCGGAAGCCTCGATGCCATGACCTGGATAGCAACCAACACCCTGAATTATAATCGCGACTTTGCGGCCAACAATCTGAACTTCGTACTGGGCACCGAGACGCAACAGTTTAAGAACACGATGTTTGCGGTCAACGTATTTGATTTTCCTGACGGAAGAACAGGGTTTCATAACCTGGGCGCAGGCCAGAATCCGCAGCCTCCCGCTAACGCTGAGAGCGAGTGGAGCCTCGTGTCTTTTCTGGCCCGGGTAAATTATACCTTAGACAGGAAGTATTTATTTACCGTTTCGGGGAGGTCTGACGGCTCCTCCAAATTTGCGGAAGGTAATAAATTCGGTTTCTTCCCTTCAGCAGCTTTTGCCTGGAGAGCCATAGAAGAAGGATTTATGCAGGATCAAAGGCTATTTAGTGATCTTAAGTTCAGAGCAAGCTATGGCGTAACGGGCAATCAGTCTATCGCGCCTTATACTTCACTGGCTCTGATTACGTCTTTCGGTGAAGGGGTTTTCAATAACGGTCCGGGCGCCCCCATCGTATACTACGGAAGGGAGCCGCTTTCCTATCCCAACAAAGACCTGAAATGGGAAACCACCCGCCAGGTGAACCTGGGAATAGACGCCGCAGTGCTTAACGGTCGTGTCCACGGCAGCGTTGAGTTTTACGATAAACATACCTATGATCTCCTCCTGAATACGCCTATTCCGGTAACCAGCGGTTTTCAGTACACCCTGCTGAACGTAGGAAATGTCAGAAACAGGGGACTTGATATTTCCGTTAACAGTACCAACCTGACCGGAGCACTGAAATGGGAAACCGGCCTTAACTTTTCGGTTAACCGAAACCGCATCACCAATCTGGCTGGAGGAAATGATGTGCTGCTGGCAGGTGGAAACATTCTTAGAGAAGGCCAGCCCATAGGTACCTTTTACGGATACGTTTTTGACGGTATATACCAGTCTGATGAAGAAGCGGCTTCTTCAGCGGTGATTGCCGGACAGAAACCCGCAGCGGGTGACCGCAAGTACAAAGATATCAGCGGGCCTGATGGTAAACCCGACGGCGTTATCAATGACCTCGACAGAACTATCATAGGCTCCGCACAGCCCCGCTTTACCTATGGGATTCATAACCAGCTGACGTATTCCAACTTTGAGCTGAGTTTCTTTTTTCAGGGATCCCAGGGAAACCAGATGGTCAATATGAACATGCTTAACCTGGGAAATATGAATGGCCAGCAAAACGTGCTTTTGTCGGCTTATGAAGGGCGCTGGACCCCGGAGAATAAAAGCAATACCTACGCCAGAGCGCTGGCTACCAGCTCTGACAATATTTTTTCTTCCCGTTTTGTGGAAGATGCATCTTACCTGAGACTGAGAAACATCCGGTTAGCCTACTCTTTTCAACCTGAAATACTGCAAAAACTAAATGTAGGCCGGTTAAGCGTTTATGCGAGCGCTTCTAATTTACTCACCTTCACCCGGTATACCGGTTATGATCCCGAGGGGAATGCCTACGGTGGTACTACCAATATAGTGGGGGTAGATGACGGTAACTACCCGCAGGCTAAAACTTTCTTATTCGGACTGAATCTGGGACTTTAAATCAACCAAACCTATGAAAATTTTAAATAAAACAATGCTATGGGTTCTGGCAGCATGCTGTTTACTGAATCTGTCGTGTACCGATTTTCTGACCGAAAACCCCAAAAACAGGATTGATCAGAATACGTATTATAAAACCGAACAAGATGCTATAGCTGCCGTAAATGCCATTTATGCATATCTGGGAGCCTATAACCTCGACGGCGGCGGGCCATTCCCCGGTAACACGGCCGGGGTTTACCACAGCACATTCTGGGTAACTACTGAGCTGGCCTCCGATAATATGCTGAACAACCAGTTGGGAGCCCTCGGTAATGATCAGCTGGCCAATTTTTCCTACAATTCCCAAAACGAAAATCTGCTGGAAATATGGCGGATACAATACAAGGTGATTACACTGGCTAACGTGGCCATCAGCAGGATACCCGCCATAGAGATGAATACGGCTTTAAGAGACCGCCTGGTGAATGAAGCTAAATTTCTGAGGGGATTGATGTATTTTAATTTAACCCGTCTCTATAAAAATGTTCCCCTTCTGCTGGAAGAAAATGCTGCCCTAAAGCCCGAGGCTGCTACTCAGGAAGCCATTTATGCGCAAATTATTCTGGACCTGCAGGATGCGGAGGCTTTGCCTGCAGACGGACAGACAGAAGAAGGCAGAGCCACTCAGGGCGCGGCTCAGGCACTGCTTGCTAAGGTGTATCTGACAAAAGGGGATCATGCTCAGGCGGCCATTTACGCCCAAAAGGTAATTGATTCAAAGGTGTATGCTCTTTGGGACGATTACGCTGATGCTTTTAAATTAAAGAACAGAGGGGGCAAAGAAGCGGTATTTTCGGTTAGCTTTGGTGACGGCGGCGGAAAGATTTCTTTCTGGGAAGTAGGCCAGTTCAATGTGAGGCTCCTGCCCGTGGAACTTTCAAATGCCCGTTCTCAGGTCAGTAATACCCAGGGCTGGCAGACGGTTACCCCTCACCTGTATAATTCATATCATGCAGATGATAAAAGAAAAGCCGCCACTTACCTTTCTGAAATTACAGACGATAATGGCAACGTGATTAAACTCAGTAAAATCTATATCAAAAAATACTGGGATGAGGCGGAAGATCCCACTGCGGGAGGTTCCTATAACGACTTCCCCGTTATACGGTATTCCGATGTTCTGCTCACTATGGCTGAGGCGAAAGCACACACTGGGGATTTTGCTGCCGCCAATATCTTCCTGAATCAGGTGAGAACAAGAGCTGGTCTGAGTGCGGTGAACATCAGTTCGGCAGAAAATTTCCTAAACGAAATTATGGACCAGCGCCGGAAAGAATTCATTGGCGAAGGACACCGCTGGTTTGACCTCGTCAGAACGGGTAAACTCAATGCTCTGGTGCAGGCTGCCAAGGCATCGGAATACCCGGCAGGCTTGCCGCAGCTGAACGAGAACTATTACCAGTTTCCTATCCCTCAGACCGAACGGGATGTGAATCCTAACCTTCCTCAAAATCCGGGATATTAAAATATTTATGATGATGAAAATAACTGCAAAATACCTGATACTAGCTTCCGCCTTTGTTATAGGTTCCTGCGAACAAAAGTACCAAAGTCCGGACGATTACTTAGCCAATTATAACCGCGATGACTTCAGCATCCAGATAGAAGCAAACAAGTCATTAGGATTGGGACAATACGAAATGAAGGGCGAAAGCGGGCAGGAACTCCCGATTAAGCTCAAAATCAGCTCTCCTTCGGCGCTCACCGACCTGAAAATCACCAAAACCAAAAATCTGACGATAGATAACAGCTTTGGGAATAGCGGCAGTATGAGTATTCCGGTAAGTGGTAATACCTTTTCTTATGACCTCACCTATACCGCCATCAGCAGTGATGTGGATGAATTAATAGGGCTGACCTTTGAAGCGGTCAATGCCGCCGGGCAAAAGGAAGTGTCTGACCTGACGCTCAAGATTACACTTTCTCCTAGAGATAACCTGCCCAGAAGGAGCTGGAACCTGGTTTCCATTCTTCACCTGAACGAGGGCAATGCCGAAGTCATAAAAGATTGTGAAAAAGATAACGCCCTACTCTTTAATGCAGACGGCACGCTCAGTTATCTCTATGGCAGTGATACGGGAGCCGGCGATTGTATGTTCGATGGGTTTAATATTTATGACAGCTGGAGTTTAAGTGAAGACGGCAAAACATTCCGAATAAACTACCACGGATTGTTTGATCCCGCACCCAAAACCGATGTCTACAAAGTGATAGCACTTACTACGGAAGAAATCAAACTGGAGCTGGAAGTAGACCTGACCGTTTTGGGTCTGGGCGTGGAAAGATTTTTATACACCTATTCAGCCGGAGTACGGTAGATATCCCTTTAAGGAATGGTGAAATTTCTTAACCGTAGATCGCGTAAATTATTAAGCTAAATTTTAGTATCTGAAAAATGAATATGAAGAATAAATTATCCCTGGGCCTGACCCTCCTGCTTTTTCAGTGTTCTTCTGAGAAGGAAGTAGAAGACACAGTGATTGACGAAAATAATTTTAGAGTGGAGAGCGCAGATGAGTGGACAGCCCTCTTTAAACGTAACTCCGGCTGGTTTGGAGGAGACGGCATATTCGCTATTCCGTATTCCGGGGTAGATCATGCACCGGGAGACAGCACGTTATTGGTCTTTAGTGATACCATGATAGGCGAAATCCGTGAAGATAAACTGGAAAAGGGGTTTGTGATGATTAATAACTCGGTAGCCTTGCTGAACGGTTCCCTGCCCCTGACAGAAAAGATCAGTTTTAAAATGGATCAGGAAAAGGGAATCTACCGGTCGGCGTTTATTCCGACCAATGCGCCAGAGGGTACTTACTTCTGGCTCGGGGACGGTTTCGCCAACCATCAGAAAAACAAAGATCTCTATCTTTTTGCTTACCAGATTACCAATACCCATGATAACTCACAGTTTCCCTTTAAAGAGACAGGCAACGTGCTTTACAGAATCTCGGGAAGGGACACTTTCCCCTACCGGGAGAAAAAGTATTTCAGCCTTCCCTTCAATAATTATGAAGACGGAAGCCCTCAGATATCTTTTGGGGTAGGGGTTTTCGATAATACGGCAGAGGCCGGTTCGCTGCGGAAAGATGAGTACGTCTACATCTACGGTGTAAAAGACGCCGATAAAAAAATGGTAGCCGGAAGGGTAAGGCCTTCTACCATTGAAGATTTCAGTAGCTGGGAGTTTTACAAAGGAGACGGAAAGTGGTCTCCGCATGCAGCCGAAAGTGTAGCGATTGCCGATTCGGTAGCGAATGAACTGAGCGTAAGCCAGATTTCTGACGGCCGCTATGTGCTGATATATCAGTTGAACGGTATTTATCCGGATATCATGATGCAGGTAGGAGATAGTCCGGTAGGTCCTTTCGGTCCCAGAATCAAAATATATGATACCCGGACCGATATAGATGACCCTGACTTGTTTACCTACAATGCCAAGGCTCACCCCGCATTGTCTGAGAAAGGAGAACTACTCATATCTTATAATGTGAACAGTTTTAAATTTTTTGATGTGATAGAGTCGAAGCCGAACCTTTACAGACCACGTTTTTTTAAATTAAAGTTTAACCCGTAGAGCGTTATGGATAAATCAAATCACCACGGAAGTAAAAGCTTTTTACTTCTGATAGCATCTGTAGCCGCATTTGGCGGGTTCCTCTTCGGGTATGACACGGCGGTAATAGCCGGAGCCATAGGCTATCTGCAGGAAAAATTTCAGTTAAGTTCCACCATGGTAGGATGGGCCGCCAGCAGTGCTATATGGGGTTGCGTGATAGGGGCTATGTTTGCCGGATACCTCAGTGACCGTTACGGCAGGAAAACAGTGCTTATTTTCACGGCTGTCATTTTCGGGGTATCGTCTTACGGAGCTGCTGTAGCCAATGATCTGACTTTCTTTATACTGATGCGAATGTTTGGCGGAATGGCGGTGGGTGCTGCGTCTATGGTATCGCCCCTGTATATTTCTGAGGTGGCTCCGCCGGCTGTCAGAGGGCGGCTGGTGACACTCTATCAGCTGGCCATTGTGATAGGTATTAATATTATCTATATCATTAACCTCAAAATCAGCCAGTCTGGTGACCACCAGTGGAACCTGGATCTGGGGTGGCGGTACATGCTGGGGTCAGAGGTTATTCCGTCTGTGTTATTCTTTCTGTTGTTGTTTTTTGTGCCTGAAAGTCCGCGCTGGTTAGTTTCACAGGGAAAGGCTCAGAAAGCGGAAAATACCTTGCAGAAAATTAATGGTATAGTTCAGACGGGGAACATTATGGCTGATATTAAGGCCAGTTTGAATGAAGACGTGGGCGGATGGAAAGATCTGTTAAATCCCAAACTCAGAAAGCCGCTCATGATAGGGGTGGTTTTGGCCCTCTTTTCACAAATTACAGGCATAAACGCCATCATCTATTTTGCCCCGGAAATCTTTAAAAGTATGGGCATAGGCACCGAGTCAGCTTTTATGCAGACCATCATCATCGGTTTCGTGAACCTGGCTTTTACGCTGGTAGCGCTCTGGCTGATAGACCGTCTCGGCCGGAGGAAGCTCCTTATGGCCGGATTGACAGGCATGATCTTCTGCCTCCTGGGTACGGGGTTGTGTTTCTTCTTCGGAGTAGGGAAAGGTGGGTTACTCTTACTGTTTATTTTAGGGTTTATTGCCAGTTTTGCCAGTTCACTCGGACCCATTCCCTGGGTAATTATGGCGGAAATATTTCCGAACCGGGTGCGGGGTATAGCCATGTCACTGGCCACCCTGGTGCTTTGGATAGGGGTGGTTTTGATCACCCAGTTTACACCGATGCTGCTGGATAGGATTGGCGGCGCATTTACGTTTTGGCTTTTTATGGTCAACTCCATTATTCTACTTGCTTTTACCCTGAGGTTCATCCCTGAAACCCGATACAAAAGTTTAGAAGAAATTGAAAAAACATGGTAATGGATAAACAGGTATTTGCCGGAATTGATTTTGGCGGAACAAGGCTTAAGCTGGCATTGGTGAGCGCCGGCCGGATTATCTATGAAGAGAATCTTCCGGCTCAGTCTGAAGGAGGGCTGGAGTCGAATCTTTTTTTCGCCAAAAAACAGATTGAAGAAGTCTGCAGGCAAATGAATATCGAGGTGGCAGGGGTAGGAATCTGTTTCCCCGGTATCGTAGACTTTGACCTGAAAAAAGTACTCTCTGACTATGTTAAATATCCCGATGCCCACCGGATGGATCTGACGCAGTGGTTCAGAGAAAACCTCGATGTGCCCTTTGTGATTGAAAACGATGCCCGGGCGGCTATGATAGGCGAATGGAAACACGGAGCCGCCCGTGGTTATAATAATGTGGTGTGCGTTACGCTGGGTACGGGACTGGGTACCGGAGTGCTTTTTGACGGGAAACCCATGCGCGGGAAAAATTACATTGCCGGAAACCTTGGCGGGCATCAGACCATCAATTATGAAGGAGATATCTGCAATTGCGGGAATATCGGCTGTCTCGAAAGTGAGATTTCCTCCTGGAAGTTAAGCGACAACGCCCGCAGGAACCCCCAGTTTAATTCCAGTAAACTGGCTGCTTTTGAAGAGATTGACTACAAAAATGTTTTTGATCTGGCCCGTCAGGGAGACTCCCTGGCCTGTCAGTTAAGAGACAAAAGCCTGAAAGTATGGGGGCTGGGTGTCATCAACCTGATTCACGCCTACGATCCCGAAATCATGGTATTCAGCGGGGGGATTATGAAAAGTGCTGACGAAATTTTACCCCGATTCAGTGAACTGATCGATAAGTACGCTTGGATAAACGCAAACAAAATTAAACTGGTTACAGCCTGTAATCCGGACCTGTCGGGTATTTACGGGGTGTACGAATTATTAAAAATTAACTATTCTTATGAAATCTGATTACGATAAATCGCCCAGCATAGAAATTCACGGTTATGATTGCTATACCGGTTTTGAAGAAATCCTGGAAAAACTGAAAGCGGACTGTACTGCGCAGGAGCAAAAGATACTGGTTCTGGATACCTATCACGGAGTGCCCCACGGTTTATGGAGCGCCCAGATAAAAAACCACCTGCCTGATGCCGAAATTTTCGATACCCGTGAAGCCTTCAAAGCCGAGGAAGAACTTTCGGCAATGCTGTATCCGGTAGTGACAGATGACAGGGTGTTCGGTAAAATGAATGACTTCGAAATAAAAGACTTCTTTGATGCCGAAAACCTGGAAAAACTCAGAGACCGGATTCATTCAGATACTTCTGAATGGAAGGTGGTTTTTGGAGAAGGTGCCGGCTATGTTACCCGCGGACATCGACATGTATGTATTGACCTGGCCCGATGGGAAATTCAGCACCGAATGAAGAGAAATGAAACCGGTAATCTGGGGATGACCAATACAGAAGAGGAATTTGCGCTAAAGTACAAACAGGCCTTTTTTGTGGACTGGCGGGTGCTGGATAAACACAAAAATACGCATTGGGGTGACTACGATTGGTTTATCGATGCGAATGTATCAGAAAGGCCCAAGATGGTTTCCGGGGCTGCCATGGAGCACGCACTGAGTCGGTCTGTGACGCGGCCATTCCGGGTAGTGCCGTTCTTTGATCCGGGTCCGTGGGGTGGGCAGTGGATGAAAGAAAAGTTTGATCTCGACAAAGATGCTATTAATTTTGCATGGGCTTTCGACTGCGTACCCGAAGAAAACAGTCTGCAGTTTAAGTTAGGCAATGAACTTTTTGAAATGCCTTCTTTGAATTTGGTAGCGCGGCGGCCAAAGCAACTTCTTGGAGAACGAATTTACAGTACTTTCGGGGCCGAGTTTCCTATCCGGTTTGATTTCCTGGATACCATGGACGGCGGTCACCTCAGTCTGCAGGTACATCCCCATAAAGCCTATATCAAAGAACATTTTGGTATGGCCTATACCCAGGAAGAGAGCTATTACCTCATGGATGCGACAGATGATGCTGTGGTGTATCTCGGATCCAGGAAGGGAACAGATAAGGAGGCGATGATCCGTGACCTTAAACTCGCTCAAAACGGGGGAGTAAGCTTTGATGCGGAGAAATATGTCAATACCTTTCCTGTTAAAAAGCATGATCATATCCTTATTCCGCCCGGAACATTGCACAGTTCCGGTCGTAACTCAGTAGTGCTTGAAATTTCGGCTACTCCCTATATTTTTACATTTAAACTCTGGGACTGGGACAGGCTGGGCTTAGACGGAAAACCAAGACCCATTAATGTGGATCACGGTGAAAATGTGATTGAGTGGAGCCGGGACGGCGAATTTGCCCAAAGAGAGCTTATTAACCGCTTTGAAAGTGTTGGCGAAGGCGAGGGCTGGCGGGAGGAACGTACCGGTCTTCATGAACTGGAATTTATTGAAACACGTAGACATTGGTTTACAGGCAAAACACCTCATCACACCGAAGGAAACTTAAATGTTCTGAACCTTGTAGAAGGAGAGGAGGCCGTGGTGGAAAGTCCTTCGGGAGCTTTTGAGCCGTTTGTAGTTCATTACGCCGAAACCTTTATTGTGCCGGCACATGTAGGGGCTTATACCATCACCCCTGCCGGCAAATCGGCCGGGAAGGAGTGTGCTACCATTAAAGCCTTTGTTAAACCTTTATAAAATATGAGAACCCTTATTCTTATTTCCCTGGTGTTTTTAAGTAGCGCGGCAGGTGCTACAGTTAAACTGCCTGCGCTGTTCCAGAGCCGGATGGTGATTCAGCGTGAAAAGCCCGTTTGCCTGTGGGGCTGGGCTGATGCGAAGGAAAAAATCAGGGTGGATTTTAAAGGGGAATCGTATTTTGTGGAAACGCCGGAAAGTGGTCAGTGGAAAATGGAAATGCCGGCTCAACCGGCAGGCGGCCCCTATACCCTTACTGTGCAGGGGCTGAATAATACCCTGGTGCTCGAAGATGTGCTGATAGGTGATGTATGGATCTGCGGCGGGCAGTCTAACATGCAGTGGACTACAGCACAAACCGGTTATACCGAAACCGACAGTAATCTGGTAGCCAATAATATGATCAGGTTGCTGACGGTTATTCCGGGTATGGATTACCAGCCGGCAGAAGATATACAGACTTTTGGATGGCAATCGCTTTCGGCCGAAAACATCCGTCACTTTTCAGCAGTGGGCTATCATTTCGGGAAACTCGTTCATCAAAGTGAGGGTGTGCCTGTCGGGCTTATTTCCAATAATCTTGGGGCCACCTCTGCAGAAACGTGGATGAGTAACGAGACCATAGCAAAGTTTCCCCAATTTCGGGAAGAACTGAAACACGGTGCATTTTTGAACAAGAGCTTCAGGCAGCTGGAGGATGAATTTAACCGCATGAAGCCCGATTGGGAAGAACAGTATCTTAAAAACGATAAAGGCATTAAGGAAGAATGGTATCGGGCTTCTACCGATTACAAAAAATGGTCACCTATCACGGTGGCCGGCAATACCTGGGAAGAAGAGGACGGGCTGAAAGACTTTGACGGGGTAGTGTGGTTTCAAACTTCGTTTGATGTTGATCTGAGCAGTGTGAAAGATTCATTCCATCTGCAGTTACTTCAGATCGATGATTTTGACAGGGTATGGGTAAACGGCGTAATGATAGGTGAAACGTACGGCCGGCACAACCACCGGAATTACAAAATTCCGAAATCACTGCTAAAGGAAACCGGAAATAACCTGGTAGTAAGAGTTTTTGATCATGGCGGCATAGGCGGATTTACCACCGCGTCTTTTTGGGGGAACCCCATACTCCACGGGCAATGGAGATATAGAAAAAGCCTGAATCTGAATGAGATGAATCTGGCAGCACTTCCGGTATTGCCTGATACTACCCCTTTTTCATCTCCTACGGTACTGTTTAATGCCAATATCGCCCCGATAGGTCTCTTTAAAATAAAGGGAATTATATGGTATCAGGGGGAATCTAATGCCGACAGGGCAGCAGAATATGCCGAACTCTTTCCTGAACTGATAAAAGACTGGCGGAAGAACTGGAATGACCCGGATCTCCCTTTTTACTTTGTGCAGCTGGCCAATTACGGGGAGGTGAATACTGACCCGAACTCGGTACAGGCATGGGCAGAACTAAGAGAGGCGCAGGCCGGGGCGTTGTCGCTCAAAAACACGGGCATGGCAGTAGCCATTGACCTCGGTGAAGCTGGTGATATTCATCCGCGCCGAAAGGAAGAGGTAGCTTACCGGCTTTACCTGCAGGCCCTCGCTAAAACCTATCAGCAGGTGCAAACAGCAGATGCTCCTGCCCCCAGCAAGGTCATTTTCAGGCGGGGGGCAATTATTCATTTTACCGAAAATCCTGCCGAGGCGAAGACGATACGGGGTTTTCAGATAGCCGGCGAAGACCGGAAGTTTTATTGGGCAGAAGCACAGCTCCGGAAAGGGAAAGTAAGGGTAAAGTCTCCTCATGTGAAGAAGCCGGTAGCCGTCAGATATGCATGGAGTAATAATCCGGGTGAGTTGGCTTTATATTTCAGGAATAACCTGCCTCTAGCCCCCTTTCGTACCGATGACTGGCCGCTTTTTACAGAAGGAAGAACGTTTTCTGCGGGTCCGAGATTTTGATTACTTCGAAAAAAAAGCGTAATTGGCATTGAAAAATTCCAGGTACCACTACCCCTGTCATGAGCATAGAAGAGATTGAATTTAAGATAGATCACAACAGCCCTATTCCGCTACATATTCAGGTGGAAAATCTGTTGCGAGATTTGATAAAACTTCCGGAATACAAAAACGGGAAGTTTCTCCCTAAAGAAGTGGACCTGTCTAAACGGCTTGGTATTTCCAGGAACACCATTCGCCAGGCTACTAATAAACTGAAAAATGAGAATTTGCTGGTGGGGAAGAAGGGGGTGGGCACCCGTACCCTGAAAAATACGGTCAGCACTAAACTGGCCAACTGGACCAGTTTTAGCTCTGAGATGAATACTCAGGGCATGGAATCTATCAATTACAGAATCACGGCAGAGTGGGTATTTGCCACTCAGGAAGTAGCAGACAAGCTACGCATACAGGCCGGGAAAGAAGTATTACGTCTGGAGCGGGTGCGGGGGACAAAGGAGGGGCCTTTTGTTTGGTTTATATCCTATTTTCACCCTCGTATTGGTCTGACCGGTAAAGAAGATTTTTCCAGGCACCTCTACGAAATCCTCGAAAAAGACTATGCCACCTTACCCCAGGTTTCCCAGGAACAGATCAATGCCATAGAAGCCAGTGAAAAAGTGGCCAGGGAGCTGAATGTTTCTAAGGGGTCACCTGTCTTACTCCGAAAGCGCCTGGTGCTTGATCCGGGTGACAGGCCTATCGAGTATAACCTGGGCTATTACAGAGGCGATAGTTTCACCTACGAAATAGATGTGAACCGCTAAGCATATCCTTTTTGCTTCCTGCCTGCGCACAGTCACGCAATAATTACTGCTACAAAAAAAATGTAATTTTCTGTAACATTTAGAGCCTTTCCGTCTCTAAAGGGAAAAATTACAAAAAATGAAAAAGCTAAAAATTCTAATGAGTGGTTTGTTCTGCGTCTTTACGGCATCGGCGCAGAACATTCATGTGAAAACGTTTGGAGACCGTGGTGCTCAGCCCCTTGTTTTTCTGCACGGCGGACCCGGCGGAGCGGCCATTGATTTTGAACTTACTACTGCTGAAAAGCTGTCCGACCGGGGCTTTTTTGTGATTACGTACGACCGGCGGGGAGAAGGGAGGTCAGACGACCCGGAAGCGAAATTTACTTTTGAGCAAACGCTGGCCGACCTTAGCGAAATCTACCGTACTTATGGACTAAAAAAAGCGGCTCTTTTAGGCCATAGTTTTGGAGGTGTGGTGGCCACCCGGTTTGCAAGTGAATATCCGGATAAGGTTTCGCATCTTGTGCTGGCGGGTACTCCGGTGTCTATGCAGCACACTTTTAAGACCATCCTGAGTACGGTACAAGCCAAAGCAGAAGCCAAAAGAGATTCTGCTACACTGTCCCAAATCAATTTTGTGAAGAAGCAGGATACTGCCTCGGTGTTTTACAGCTCGGGTTCGTTTATGCTGGCCATGCAAAACGGTATCTACACCGCGGCTAATCCTTCACAGGAGGCGGTTAAGCTGATGGAAACTTTTATGCAGCATCCGGATACCAAAACGTATATGGAAAACCTGGCCAAAACCAACTACCGCAACATGTATGCACCCACTATGGGCTTCATCAATAATGAGCAATATACGACCATTGACCTCACTTCCGATTTACAGCAACTGCAGGGCCCGGAACTATACGGCATTTACGGAAAGGACGACGGCCTATTTGATACCGAACAGATTGCCATGATCCGTAATCTGGTAAAGAAACCCGGATCTTTTCTGTATCTTGACGATTGTTCGCACAGCGTATTCATAGACCGGCAGGAGGCCTTTATTAATGCATTGGTTACATGGCTGAAATAAAAGAATTTGAGAGCATCTACCTGAAGTGGTGGGAGAAAGTGTACCGCCTCTGTATGGGTTACATCAATGATGACGCCCAGGCGCGGGATCTGGCTCAGGACACCTTCGTTCTGGTCTGGGAAAATCTTGCCTCTTTTCGTGAGGAATCTAACATAGGTACGTGGATATTCCGGATAGCTTCTAACCGGTGTTTGCGGCAGTTGGAGTACGACAAGAAGCGAGTAAAGGGAGCACTTCCGCTTGACCTGCCAAATGAACCCGTTTCAGAGCGTACATCGGAAGTAGAACTCCTCTATCGGTGGATTGCCGAGTTGCCTGAGACTGACAGGCTTATTATTTCCCTGGAGTTGGAGGAAGTAAAACAAAGTGAAATAAGCAAAATACTTGGACTTTCAGAAGGAAATGTGCGCGTACGGTTGCACAGGATTAAAGACCGTTTAACCCAAAAATTTAAAAATCATGGATTTCAATAAGATATGGAAAAGCCAGTCGGTACCCGGTGCCGATTTTCAGGCACTGTATGATAAAATCAGAGGCTATAAAAGTCGTCGGCTTCGAAAATTATGGTTCACTAATATTGCTCTTACCCTCACCAGCATTTTTATTGCCCTGGTCGGATACTGGTCGAATCCGGCCCTTCTGACCACCTGGTTAGGGATTGTTCTGGCCATTGCTGCCATGCTGACCTTTTTATTTGTTTATAACCGGGTGTTCCCCCTGTACCGGTCGTTGGATCAGCATACTGACAGCCGGATGTTTATGGAAAACCTGTTGGCGGTGAAACGGAAAGAAGCGTTTTTGCAAAAGCAGATGATGACCGTTTACTTTTTGCTGCTTTCCGGTGGAATTGCGCTGTATATGTATGAATATGCGGTAAGATTGGGTTGGATATGGGGAGCGGTAGCTTACGGGGTCGTTCTCCTTTGGATGGGATTTAACTGGTGGGTACTGCGGCCACGGCAGATCCGAAAAGAAGAGGAGAAAGTCAATTCCCTGATCACCCGCCTGGAAGAAGTACAGCAGCAATTTTAAGCCGTTCTCGCAGAGTCTCCCGTAAGGGGCTCTGCGAAGAGTAACCAGAGTCCTTTTTCAAAGAGACTCTGATTGGACGGT
This sequence comes from Leadbetterella byssophila, assembly GCA_040394705.1. Lineage (GTDB taxonomy): Bacteria > Bacteroidota > Bacteroidia > Cytophagales > Spirosomataceae > Leadbetterella > Leadbetterella byssophila_B. The sequence goes on along the minus strand of JBEBRS010000016.1, from coordinate 106 downwards.
GTTCTCGCAGAGTCTCCCGCAGGGGACTCTGCGTTGCTTTTGGGCTCATAGCTCAATATCCACAAAAAGAAAAAACCTTCGAAATATCGAAGGCCTTTCTCAACTT
>JBEBRS010000015.1:0-29158 GCA_040394705.1 Leadbetterella byssophila | reverse complement strand
CCTCTTGGTGTGCCGGTTTTCTGATAGCTGATAGCTGAATGCTCATGGCTATTTCTTATGTATAAATTTTAGCTCTTAGAAATTAGCAGCAGTAGCAGACCACCTTATTCATCGGCGGCGGGAGGCGCTCCTCTTGGTGTGTCTAATATCTAACTTCTAACTTCTAACATCTAACATCTAATTTCTAACATCTAACTTCTAATATCTAACTGCTCATGGCTATTTCACGGATGATACCCTTTTACAATTTTCTTCGAACGTATGATGTCGTCCTGGTGTACAAGTACAAAATAGATGCCATCGGGCAGGCCGGTCAGATCGAAATCGTGCAGGCCTTTATCGTGTACGGCGTCCGCGATAAGTTTTCCGGCCAGGTTCTGGAGCTCAAAGCGGGTTTCTAGACCAGTCGGGACTTTTACATATACTTTTTCATCTTCTTCGTTCAAAAATATGACCACTTGTTCTTTCATGGGTTAGGTGTTGGCTGTTAGATGTTAGATGTTAGAAATTAGACGTTAGATATTAGATATTAGATGGGGTCGCATCTGATGACTCATGGCTATTTTAGTGGTTCCAAACGATAAAGGGTTTCAGATGTTCGTATACCAGGTGTACCGGGAGGCCCATGACATTGTAAAACGAACCTTCCAGTCGGTCAATGCCTATCATGCCGATAAAATCCTGTACTCCGTAGGCCCCTGCTTTGTCGAAAGGTCGGAAATGATCGATATAGAAGTCGATTTCTTCAGGAGTGAGGGTTTTGAAATGTACGCGGGTGGTGTCTGCAAACGTTTGGATCCCGAGGCGCGAATGTATACATACCCCGGTAACGACCTCGTGCGTCTTGCCGCTCAATAAATGCAGCATTTCCGTGGCCTGTTCCCTGTTCTCCGGTTTATTGAGAAGTGTGCCGTCTATAATGACGACGGTGTCTGCCCCAACGATAATTTTCTCCGGATCCGCATTACCGAAAGCTTCCACTTTACGGCGGGCCAGCATCTCCGGTACCCGGGCGGGAGAGAGGTGAGGATCAAAACTTTCGTCTACGGAGGCCGGTACTACCTCAAACTGAAAACCGGCGTCGCTGAGAATCTGTCTCCTCCGGGGTGAGGCGGAGACGAGAAGAATTTTTTCCTTTATTTTCATTAAAAAGTCACGAATAATTGTTACTTTTGTAAATTATGTAAATACATGTAACTTTCAAAACTAAGAATACTATGAGTTTAGAAACTGAAATTAAGCAAACGCGCCCCTTTCAGTCGGAGAGCGAGAAATGTATCGTAAATATCATATATACGAATAACTTGATAACTATCTTTCATAATAAAATAGTGAAGGATTTTGATATCAGTATTGAACAGTATAATGTTTTACGGATTCTGAAAGGGCAGAACGGTGCTCCTATTACCATTAACGGTATTATTGAACGTATGCTTGACAAAATGTCTAATGCGTCGCGCCTTGTCGATAAATTATATTATAAAGAACTGGTAGAGAGGAAACAGAAAGAAGGAAACCGCCGTGCCTGTGACGTGACCATTACTCCGAAAGGAGAGGAGGTACTGAACCGCATCAATACTGCTTTGGGCGAGCGGGTAGAACTTAACCTGAACATGGAAGATGCAGAACTCAGGCAGTTGAATGATTTGTTGGATAAGTTCAGAGAAAAACTGATGCAATAACCCAGACTTGGAAGTAGCCGACCATTACCCAACCTAAATAAAAAAATAGCCTGATATGAAATTTTTACAGAAGTCCCTTATGCGGTACAGTATTGTTTTCTTTGCCCTGCTACTGCTGGGATGTAATGGAAAGGAGGATGAACCCGAAAAGAAATCCCACCTGCTGGGGGTGTCGCTGGTGGGCGAGTATAGCCGAACCGTGATTTCGGAACAGGCCATGGCATTGATTGGCCCTCAGGCAGCGCTTATTTCCAATTTGCTGAGGTACGATGTACGGTGCTACCGGGTTTCGTATACCACAACCACCACAGACGGCCGGGAAATAGTGGCCTCCGGGGCACTGGTGGTGCCGGTAGGGGCGAACAGTACCTCTCTGGTGAGTATTCAACACGGAACACTTTTTGATGAGGCGGATGCGCCATCGTATTTCAAACCCGGCACAGAAAGCCTCTTGGGAATGGTGATGGCCTCTACAGGTTTCTTATCTGCGCTACCGGATTACGTGGGCTACGGGGAGTCAAAAGCGGAGCCGCACCCGTATGAACACGCGGAAGGACTGGCCTTGCCGGTGGCGGATTTCCTCTTGGCACTCAAAGAGCATTTTGCCGAAGAAGGTATTGCCTGGAATCAGAATATCCTTTTGGCCGGCTATTCGGCAGGCGGGTACGCCACCCTGGCGGCGCAGAAGCTGATTGAGGAGTCGTATGCGGCTGACCTGCATATCAAAGCCACGGCTTGCGGTGCGGGGGCATATTATAAGTCATTGTTGCTGGATAAATTTATTAATGAACCCACCAGCGGAGAAGTGAACCACAATCGTTCGTATATCTGGGTGATGCTTACCTACAACCGGATTTACGGCCTGAATTACCCGGTCAGTTATTTATTCCGGGAGCCTTATGCCTCCCAGATTGAAGAAAACGGTTATCGTGTGGCGCTGACGGGAAGTTTTAATTCCCTTTTAAATCCTGATTTTATAGCGGCGTACCAGGCCGGTAACGAAACCAAAGTGACGGAGGCATTCAAAGACAACGACCTCGTGAACTGGAAAACGGGGATCTCCACCCTGCTGGTACACGGTGACGCCGATACGTACGTTCCCTATGTGAATTCTACGGCGGCACTGGCCGGTATGCAGGCTGCGGGTTCTCCGAAAGTGAGGTTGGAAACCGTAGCGGGCGGCACCCACGAATCTGCCGTGCAGGAGTTTATTTTTAAGACGTACCTGGAGTTTGCGGGATACCTGACCCTGTGAACAGGTCCTGATTCAAATATACTTGCGAAATAATTGTCCGCGGATTCGGAATTTTCTTTTGCTTGTTCGTATCTTTCGGGGCATTTTAGTAGCTTATGAATTGGAGATGGTGTGCTGTTTTCTTCCTGTTTTCAACGAAATTGTCTGCTCAGGCTCCTGACTTTGAGGCGAAAGGGGTGGTGTATTTCCAGGACAGTGATTTTAATGCCGATACGTATTCTACCCAAAAAATCACCAAAACCGGGGTTGATTTGATGGGCGTTTTTACCTTTCCGCTTCGTTACAGCGAATCCCAGTCGCCTTCCGAACAAAGTATCTCCAATTCAGCGGTTGAAAATCACCGGATGGTGGCTTTCCGCTCCGACCGAAAAGTGGCGTATGTATTGGAGACGCGGGGTACGCTGCCCAAAGGAGCCCAGGAGGTCGGGTTAAGCGATTTGCCCGGAGGCGGGTATGTGAGTGTGGTGAGAACGAATGACCTGCACGCTTTGAAGCCCGACTACCGTTTTCCAGTAGCCGAAAATCCTACTTCTGTTAATCTGGCCCCCTCCGACAGATACCTGGCGGTGAGTTCAGCCAATACGGGGAATGAAATTCAGATATTTGAACTGGACGACCTGGGTAAACCCGTGCGTTTGCTTCCCCAGGTGTTGCACCTCGACGGGGGCGCGGTACATGACCTGATCTGGCATCCTTCCCAGGAATATATCGTATTTATACGTAGGGAAGATAAGGAAATGGGGTTGATTCGGGTAGTGTGGGATAAGCAGCATATTATACGCCTGGAACAGATAGGGGAGACGGTGAAATTTGAGGGAAGTCCTTTTTCCGGCTTGTTTTCCAAAGACGGGAAAAACCTGTTTTTACTGGACCAGGGCGATGCTGCCAATGGTGTGGCCGGGAAGGTTTTCCAGGTAAGACTAAGCCTGGAGGAAGACAACCGCCATGTGTTGCTGTCTAAGGTGGATGTGGGTTTCAATCCGGTGAATATAGCGATAAACCCGTCTGGAGATGTGCTGATGATCAGCAACAGGGGCCGGAGTGAAAGTGCTTCCATTTCTATGCTTTCCTTTGCCAATGGTAACCTGGAGGCCAAAAGCGAACTTCCTTTGGAGGGTACTTTTCCTACGGGTGTGGTATTTGACAAAAGCGGAAAGAACTTCGCCGTGGGATGTTTTCAGTCGCGCACCTTCGGGAAACCGATGGGGAACGTATGCTTTTACCGGTTTTCGGCAGGAAAGGTAGAGAAGCAAGCGGGGAGTATCCTGGTTCCGGCCGGGGTTCACTACCTCCAGGCGGTATTTTGAATGGTTTTTTGACAGGACTTATTGGTGAGGAGGCTGTTTTTTTACTAAATTTGTCAAATTATTCTTCCCGATGCAGCAGTCGATTAGTACCAGACATTTACTGGGTATCAAAAATATTACGCCCAATGACATTCACCTGATCCTTGAAACGGCCCATACTTTTAAAGAGGTGATTAACCGGCCGATCAAGAAGGTGCCTTCGCTGAGAGATATCACCATTGCCAACCTGTTTTTCGAAAATTCTACCCGTACACGTCTGTCTTTTGAGCTGGCGGAAAAGCGCCTTTCCGCTGATACCATTAATTTTACGTCTTCGGGCAGTTCGGTAAAGAAAGGGGAGACCCTACTGGATACCGTGAATAATATCCTGGCCATGAAAGTAGATATGGTGGTGATGCGGCACAGCAGTCCGGGGGCGCCGCATTTCCTTTCCGATAAAATAAAGGCAAATATCGTTAACGCGGGAGACGGGACCCATGAACACCCTACCCAGGCATTGCTGGACGCTTTTTCCATGACCGAGAAATTGGGTTCCCTGGAAGGAAAAAAGGTGGCCATTATCGGCGATATTCTTCATTCCCGGGTAGCATTGTCGAATATTTTTTGCCTGCAAAAACTAGGCGCGGAGATCGCGGTGTGTGGTCCGCCGACCCTCATTCCCAAGTATCTCCATACCCTGGGTGTGAAGCAGATCGGGAATGTGAGGGAAGCGCTGCGCTGGTGCGATGTAGCCAATGTGCTAAGGATTCAGCTGGAGCGCCAGCAGCTGAAGTTTTTCCCTTCTCTGAGAGAATATTCGCTTTACTACGGAATTACGCGGCGGATGCTGGATGAACTGGACAAAGAGATTGTGGTGATGCATCCGGGCCCGATTAATCGGGGGGTGGAGCTAAGCTCTGACGCGGCGGATTCTCCGCATTCCATTATCCTGGACCAGGTGGAAAACGGGGTGGCCGTACGTATGGCGGTGATGTATTTGCTGGCCCAAAAGAATTAAACAATAAGGTATGAATTTCACGGGAACGGAAGCTATAGCGCGGGCGCTGGAAAGCGAGTTGAGCCTTAACATTGGCTGCGTGACCGATGTTTTACAGCCTTTCCTGCAAATTGACCTCGAAGACCTGGCGGGAGTATGTCTTTTCCTCTCCCGGACACCCGGCTATTATTTTGATTTTCTGAATTGCATTACCTGTGTGGATAACGGGCCGGAAAAGGGCACGATGGACCTGGTGTATCATATTTCTTCTCTGGCCCTGGAACACGCGGTTATTCTGAAAGTAACCGTAAGCCGGGAAGAGGGCGCGGTACCCAGCCTGGCCTCTTTGTGGCGTACTGCAGACTGGCACGAACGGGAAATTTTCGACCTGTTCGGACTGAAGTTCCGGGGGCATCCTGATCTTCGCCGTATCCTGTTACCCGCCGACTGGGAAGGCCATCCGCTTCGTAAAGATTACCGCGAGCAGGAGATGTACCATGGAATCAAAGTGAAATACGATGCTTAGGGTGGGGCTCATATCCGACACCCATTCTTTCCTGGACCCTGCGGTATTTACTCATTTTGAGCATTGTGACGAAATCTGGCACCTGGGTGATGTAGGAGACGAAGGCATTCTCCATGAGCTCAGCGCTTTCCGACCCACCTTTGGGGTATACGGAAATATTGACGGAGGCAGCCTGAGGTACGACCTTCCTGAAAATCTTTTCCTGGAACGGGAAGGTGTGAGAATTCTTTTGACGCATATCGGCGGTTTACCCGGTAAATTTCCTGCGAGAGTTAAGAATTTGATTAGAATCCATCGGCCGGATTTGTTTATTTGCGGGCATTCTCATATTTTACGTGTGTTAAAGGGAGAGGGTCTGGTATATATCAATCCGGGCGCCGCCGGTCACCATGGTTTTCATGCCGTCAGAACCGTGATGCGAATGGAACTTTCCGAAGGTAAAATCTCCCATTTGGAAGCAATAGAACTAGGGAAGCGATGATACGCTTATGGTTTTTTCTGTGCCTTTCCACCGCCGCCTCTGCTCAGCTCCGGGAAGTGGCAGAAGTTACTTTTGTGCTTCCCGAAGGTATTAGTGAAGATATTGAGGTGATGGCGGTCAACGAAGATATTTTACTCGTCAATTTCCAGGAGGATTATACCAAGCGTGAAAATCAGGTGGTAGTGGTGCGGTACAATACCCAACTGGAGGTGACGTGGGCGGCTACTGCGCCTGTACCCCGGCTTTTTGAACCCGTTTCTTTCCAGGTGAGCGGGCAGGTGCTTTATTATCTCCTGAAAGAAAGAGAAGGACGAAAAATGCACCTTTTGCAGTTTGATTTTGGGAATGAGAACGTAACTGCCGCCGATTTTGAATCCATTACTGCGCTGGAGGATATCGGTTTTTCCCTGTTTAACGGTCAGCCTTTGCTGTACGGGTTGTATAACCTTAAACCGGTAGTGGAAATGCATAATCTAAGGGAAAAGACCGCGAAGGTTCTTCCAGATATTTACAATAAAAACAACGAACTAAAAGAAATTTTTATTAACCCTTACCGTGATGAGATTTATGTTTTTTCCTCATTAAGGCAAAACTGTGAGATGCAGGTGGCTACCTACGATGTAGACGGGAAGCTGCTTTTTAGGCAGAGTCTCGGAGATAAAAAGCATAGGATCAGACGGGTAGAGGTTCGGTTAGGCGCTGGAGGAGAACCTTTTGTGATGGGGACTTACAATTCAGCCTGCCTGGATATGACAGAGGGCCTTTTTGCCGGTTCCCTGGATTTACCCCGCCAGATAAAGTACCACAGTATTGCCCGCCTGCCCGGTTACAAGGCCTCCCTGACGGAAAAGAGGAGGCGCAGGTTGCAGTTACGCAGAGAAAGAGGAAAATCAGACGCGGTACGGCAGAGAGCTATCTTTCATGTGCCGGTTTTCGGCGCGAACGGTTTTTTACTGGCTACCGAATTTTATAATATGCAGTCTACCAGTTCTTCTTCGGGACAATTCTCACCTGGTCGGGCGTCCCAATTTTCGGAGTATAAGACCTGGCGGGTGTTGGTGGCCGAAATGGATATGGAAGGCAATGTACTTTATGACCGGCTCTATAAGCTGGAAGGTGATCCCTTCCTGGGCCTTAACCCCCAGGCGGCTTTTCTTTTTAAAGGGGAGGAATTTTATACGTTTCTGCCTTTGGGTAACCGGCTTATCTATGCGGGTCCCGGCAAAAGTGAATACCACCCGATATTTTCCCAAGTGGAGGGTTTCAGATTCGCCAATACCGAGGCGCGCCTTTTCAATATGGGCATGAACACTTTCATTGCGCACGGTTTCACCGAAATGAGGGCTCTCGTTCCTGAGGCCCCCGCTCAGCAGATCTATTTTATTAAAAAATTCCGGATGGATTAACGGTTTGTATAGAAATATTTCTATTTTTGTTGCAAAAACAATAAACTTAGAATAGTCTAACAATGGACATGCTAGAAGAACTGCTCCAAATAAATCCGGTATTGCTGGCGCTGGTAGCTACCCTTTTTACCTGGGCAGTAACCGCTATCGGCGCCGCTTCTGTCTTCTTTTTTAAAGTGATTGATAAGCGGGCGTTGAACCTTATGCTGGGTTTTGCCGCAGGAGTAATGATTGCCGCCAGTTTCTGGTCTCTCTTATCGCCGAGCATTGAAATAGCAGAACAGCAGAATAAGCCGGGTTGGCTTCCTGCCTTAACGGGTTTCCTGGCGGGCGGACTCTTCCTTTTCCTGATGGATAAATTTTTGCCCCATGTGCATTTGAGCAAAAAGACAGAAGATGCGGAAGGAATCAAGACTTCCTGGCATCGGAGTGTCTTGCTGGTGATGGCCATCACGTTGCACAATATACCGGAAGGTTTAGCCGTAGGGGTGGCTTTCGGTGCGCTGTTTCAGAACCCGTCGGTTGAGGTCCTTACCACGGCGTTGGTTTTGGCGCTGGGCATCGGTATTCAGAATTTCCCGGAAGGCGCGGCCGTTTCGATTCCGCTCAGGCGCGAGGGCTTTTCGCGGTGGAGGGCATTTAAATACGGGCAGGCGAGCGGTATGGTGGAGCCGGTGGCCGGGGTGCTGGGGGCGCTTTTGGTGATTTATATGTCGCCATTGTTGCCTTACGCCCTTTCTTTTGCCGCAGGAGCCATGATTTTTGTGGTGGTAGAGGAATTGATTCCTGAGTCGCAGAACGGCGATGAAACGGATCTTTCTACGGTAGGTACTATGCTGGGCTTCGCGGTGATGATGTTCCTGGATGTGGCTTTAGGTTAGTTCTCGACTACGCTAAGTAAATTTTGCACTATTGTGCTTGTTTGCGCGGTTCTCGACTACGCTCGAACTGACAAATGGCAACCGTCCTTGTCCGTTCGAGCGTAGTCGAGAATCGAGCGTAGTCGGGAACCGGGCGTAGTCGAGAACCGCCTCCCGTGTTATCTTACTTCAATTCCCTGATTTTAATATTCTTAAACTGTACCAGGTCGCCGTGGTCCTGCAATAATATCGGGCCTTCTTCTACGGTGCCGAAGCCTTCAAAATCCTTGTATTTGCTGCGGGCTACCAAAGCCTTGTAAATATTGTCGTTCCGTTTGTATTCCAATACTTTGAAGCCGTTCAGCCAGTGTTGCACCCTGTTGTCGGGGAATACAATTACTCTGCCGGTTTTCCAGTCGGTTTTTTTTCCGAAAGCCCGGGCAGAGATTTTCTCGGAGGGAATGAGGTCATAGAGACTGGCCAGCGTGCGGTTGCCCACAGCTCCTGCTTTGGCATCCGGGTGCTTCTCATCGTCCAGGATCTGGTATTCCAGTCCTATACCCGATTTTCCGCCTGAATCGTATTTTTCATCCACAAAGTATTTTACACCAGAATTGGCACCTTCGCTGAGTTTGAAATCAAATACCAGTTCAAAAGCACGGAACTTTTGGGTAGATACTATATCATTGCCGGTTTCTGAACCGTCTGAAGGACTAATGCTGAGTATGCCGTCTTTCACACTCCAACGCTTGCCCGGACGGTCCTGACTGTACACGTTGCGCCACCCGCTTAAATCTTTCCCGTTAAATAACAGCGTATAGCCCTGGAATTTTTCCTGGTCTGACAACTGGTTGCTCAGTAGGTTAACCACAGGTGTCTGATCCGGAGGTGTTAATTTGGGGTTCGTGGTGTTGATCCGGATATTTTTCCACTTGATCTTCATACCTTCTTTCATTTCGGCATAGATGCTGTGTACCTGGAGCGCAATAAACCCTTTGGGCGTCATGTCATCAATCAGATAGGAAACGGGTATTCCGTTAATGAAAGTGCGGATCTGATGGCCTACTGCTTCAATTCGGTATTTGTTCCACTCGCCCATTTTAAAGGCAGTTTTTACCTCGGGGTTGATTTCGGGAAACGCAAGCCAGTCGCGGCGCCCTTCGTCGTATATTCCGCCTGACCAGCCTCTGTCTGAGGGATCAATCTCCATTTGATAACCGTGTACGCGCCCGTTCTGGTAATCGGCTTTGGAAAGGCTCCGGAACTGAATACCTGAGTTCATGGGGTCCGATAGGAAGATATCGGTTTCAAATACAAAGTCGCCGTATTCTTCTTCCGTGACCAGGAAAGAATTGGGCGTGTTATTCACGGTGTATCCCACAATAGCTCCGTCTTCCACTTTGTACACGGCCTTCCCGCCCAGTTGCTTCCAGCCGGTGAGGTCTTTCCCGTTAAACAGCGATTTCCATTCCTGGGCCATGCCCTGTGTGCTGATGAGCAAAGCCAGCAAAACAATTTTTTTCAACATAAGGTCAGAATTATTTAATATGGCTTAAAGATACAAGGAATTCATGAAATCTCCCCCAATATTTTGTACCTGACCGTCTGGGATATAGGGGGGTATCATAATTTTGGACTAACTTTCGAAAAAAACAGGTTTCCTATTGAAGACTTCACTTTTGATCTCTACGTATAACTGGCCGGATGCCCTGGAGCTGATTCTGCTAAGTGTACTGCAGCAAAATGTTTTACCTGACGAAGTCGTGATTGCGGATGACGGTTCAGGCAGGGAGACTGCGGCCCTGCTGGAAAAATATGAAAAGCAGTTTCCTGTGCCTCTTCAGCACGTCTGGCACGAAGACAGGGGCTTTCGGGCCTCCGAGATCCGGAATAAAGCCATTGCCCGGTGCAGCGGCGAGTATATTATACAGATTGACGGCGACACGGTACTGCACTCTTCCTTTGTGCAAGATCATAAGAATCTGGCTGAACAGAATTGTTTTATATCGGGATCGAGGGTTTTGGTGGGTAAAGAAGCAACGGGGCGGGCTATTCAAGGGAAGAGCATAAAATTTTCTCCTTTCTCGAAGAATATCATCAACCGGATGAATGCAGTGCACCTGCCGTTTTTTAATCGTTTTTCTGCGCCGAAACGGACACCGGTGGAGAAGCTGATCTGGAAGATCCGGGGCTGTAACATGAGCTTCTGGCGGAAAGATCTCCTGGAGGTCAACGGTTACGATGCCGATTTTGTAGGATGGGGCCGTGAAGATTCTGAGCTGGTGTTTCGCCTGCTAAAAAAGGGTTGTTACCTTAAACGTATAAAAATGGCAGCCATACAATACCATCTGGATCACAAAGAAAATAGCCGCTCGCAACTTTCCGCCAATCATCTGCTCATGGAAAGGAGCATGTCAGAAGGCGGTTACGTGGCGCGGAACGGAATAGTAAAGGCTTAGCGTAGGGAGTTATACAGGTCTGCCCAGGCGGCGGCGATTTTATCATCATCAAAGCGGGCGGCATATTCCCTTCCTTTCACCGCCATCTCTGCCCTTAACGCCTCATTCTCCCATAGGTCGGTTAGGGCAGAACGAATACTTTGATGATCTTCTGCCTGAACATAACGGGAAGCCGGTCCTCCCGCCTCCGGAAAGACTCCCCGTCCGTTCGTAATCACCGGTGTGCCGGAATACAGCGCCTCAATTACCGGTATACCAAAGCCTTCGTATACTGAAGGGTAAGCAAAGACCCGGGCCAGCTGATAGATAACCGCCAGATGGGGATTACTGACATTTTTCAGGAAAATGACCTGCCCGGTCATGCCGTTTTCTGCTATAAAACGATGTATACTTTCGGCATATTTTTTTTCCTTACCTATAAAAACCAGGGGGATTGCTGTTCCTTTTAAGGCTTTCACCAGTGCGAGTCCGTTTTTTCTTTCTTCTATGGTGCCCACATTCAGCACAAAAGAGGGGGGGAGTGCATATTGCTGCCTCACGGCCTCTTTGGTGGCTTCGGAGTAGGACTCTTTGTAGAGGTGACTACAGCCCTGGTATATTACCCTGATCTTACTTTCCGGTATCTTCAGGTAGTGTATAATATCGGCTTTGGTTTGTTCGGAAATGGCTACGACCACATCGGCAGTTTGAGCGGCATGCCTGAATTTTGCCTTATGGATTTTCCGGTCAAACCAGGAGTAGTAGGCGGGATATCTCTCAAAAATCAGATCGTGAATGGTGACTACCTTTTTCACATTTTGGTTTCCCCATCGCAGGGGTAGTTCACCGGATAAACCGTGAAAGATATCGCACTTCAACCCGGCCGCCTGGAGGCCCATGGTGAGCTGACGACTTAAAAACCGGCCCCGGAGGGGAGTAAAAGTAACGGCAGGATGATTCAATAACTTTTCGCCTTTTTCTGACATACTGCGGGAGAAAAGGAGGTAATCATGTTGTGGCAGATGTGCAGTAAGTATCCCCAGCAGGTCCCGACTGTAGTTTCCCAGTCCGGAGGCGTTGTGGAAGAGGCGTTTAGCGTCGTATCCGATTTTCATGCCTGCAAGTTAGGTAAAAATAAGCAGGGAAAGGGCGAGTCTGGAATACGATGGGCTTAAAAAAGAAACACTTCCCATGAGAGAAGTGTTCTTGTTTCTAGAGATTATTGTAGTTTTCGGGATACAAGGCCTCCCTTGGCACTGTCTATTTCAACAGACGCATCGCCTGTTTTTCCTTTTACTATCCATCGGACTTTCACAAAGCCCATGCCCGGTATATTTTCTACTGCGATTTTGGCCGGGTTATTTTTTTGTTCGGAAGTGATTCCGAAATCTTCATTCTCTACTACCATGCCTGCCAGCACATTCGCGTTCTTGAGGGTAATGTAGTCCGGCCGCTCTATCTTGAACTTCACATCATGGGCCGAGTGGGTGGGAATCACCCGCAGGTTCATCACCGTAGCGGTTACCTCGGTGAGTCCGCCGCCCAGATCTTTTTGGCGAACCTCCGCCACTTCCAGTTTTGGCATCTGGTGGGCATGCAGCAGAGTAAACGCCATATTGCGGTGCGAGTCTTCCATCAGCAGAAAACCCGGATGGTTTCGGATATAGTTTTTCTTGGGGCCGCCAATTTCAATGTCGCCAAACTGAGGGTGCTTAAAGGGTTTCCATTTGATATAACCGTCTCCGAAAAGCAAGAGTTTGTCGAAATCTTCAAATTCGGTATTCTGAAAACGGCCGGCACTTGTGGTCTTATTGAACAGTTTATACGAGGTCATCAACTCATTGCTGAAGGTAAAAATACCTCTTCCCAGAGCCAGCCAGTCGATTTCGCCTCCAAACACCGTGTACAGGTCTTTATGGATAACAAAGTAATTGTAGCCCGGCACCATTTTTTCACCCATCTTACCGATATAATCGTACACCTGCACGTCGGCCCGGCTGTAGTATTTTTCGTCATCGGCCGCACCCGGACCTCTAAGGAACATTCCACCATAGTTATGGTAGCTTTGGGCCCCTGCAATATTGGGATGCTCCAGGATAAATTTCTTCACCGCCTTGGTTTCAGGCAGCATGCCCGGATAATAAAGGGCTCCCCGTTGAATGTAATCCGGCTGCCAGCCCCAGCCCCAGTCGCGGTTGGGGTCGTATGTACCTACAGCGTCTTCATTCACCCGGCCGTCGCCGTCATTGTCTATTCCCTCGTACCCCAGCATCTCGTACTCCCCGGGTTCATCCTGTTTGGCCATGATCATCCGCTGAGGGTTTTCAGGATCAATTTTGTAGCGACCGGTAATTGATTTCCTGCGCATCATGACAATGTTTCCATCCCCGTCCAGGTCATCCAGCAGATCTTCGTCAATTAGTCCGTCTCCGTCATCGTCCAGAGGTAAACGGCCTGTGCGGGAAGAATTCGGATTATTGGCCTGCTTAATAAAGTATTCCCGTGAATCGGGATTGATGGTAGGCGCAATGTAGAAAATCTTATCTTTCAGTAAATCCCGTATAAAATCTACCGTCTGAAAATTCTCGGCCAGGTACCAGGCGGTATACAGCGCCACTTCGGTACCCTGAAGTTCGTTGGCATGAATGTTCCCGTCGATGTAAAAGCCGGGTTTCCGGTGAGGTTGTCCGCTTTTAAAGTCGGTGATGCTCATCAGCCAGATATCACGGCCTTCTACTGATTTTCCAATCGACTCCAGTTTGACCAGGTCGGGGTAGCTTTTGGCCAGGTCATTGCAAATGCGGTAGATCTCGGCGTGATCGCTGTATTTGTTCCAGTACACTTTCACCCGCGGATTGGCCGGAGAGCCGATGGCGCGGATACCGTTCAGATCTTCAGCGGCGATATCATTTTGTTGCCCGTTCGCATGAAAGGCGCTTAAGCAGATTAAGAGTAATACTATCTTTTTCATGAAGATCTTAGTTTAGGGTCAGTTCAAGGTTCGCGATGCCGGAAGTAGGACTGCCACCTTCCACGGTGATCTTCCCTTTTCCGTTAATTAACCAGCTGTATTCTTCCGACTCGCCGGCATCCAGGGCCTTCCGGTAGTTATTTGCCTTTCCGGAGATCAGGGTTTGTCCTTCTGCCAGCCGGATCTTGCAACTCACTTTGTAGACATAACGAACGCGGTCACCAATTTCCGCATAAGAAGGCAAAAGGCCTTTGTTTACTACGGTGACGGTCACCCGGTTCACGCCGTTGCTCAGGGGTTCTACCTTGGCATTGACAATCTCCGTTCGGGGAAGGGCGTTCAGGTAATCGCTCAGGAAAACCTGGTGGCGGATCACGGCCGAATCGAGGAAGGGAAGAGGAGGGTTATGCAGGGCATACGGGGCCAGCCCACCTACTTCTACATTTTTACCTGGAAAATCAGGATGCTCAATCTTCGTCCACGGTACAAAACTCTTCAGGTTATTTTCGTCTGCCCACTTCAGGTAGTCTGATTCGGCGCTGCCGGTCTCCGGTTTTTTTGCACCGCCTTTCGGATCTTTCGCTTTAGGAACCCACCAGCCCGGAGTGGAAAAGCTAAACCTTCCCGCATGATAATAGGCGGTTTGGGTGAGGTTTCCCGGGGTCTGAGGCAGGGCCGGAGTATCAGAGATGCCGGCTTTAGCGTACATTTTAGCTACGATGCCTGTGACGGCGGCATCTTTTTCCTGCCAGCCGCTGATAATACGTTTTGAAGCATTCTGACGATCGAACTTGGTGGCTTCCGACAGGTTATTGCCCAAGCCAAAGTGAATGACCGTATGAATATGCGTGTTTTTATAAAGGAAATCGAGGAATGCCCGGGTTTCCGGCTCGGAGGCCTGGTATTCGCCTGCTTCTTTTTCAAAGGCAGGGTAATTGTAGGTAAAATTCTTGTCAATGTTAACTCCGCCGGCACCGTCTTCGTTGAATTGGCCATCTTTGTCGTTGTCCCGACCTTCTGAAATCAGGAGGTATTTCCCGGTTTCACCCTTGGCAGGATCTGCTTTCACCAGGAGGCGGGGATCGGTTTTGCTTACAATATAGGTACCCGTGGGATCTTCAATCCGTAGCTGGGTAATCAGCCCGTCTCCGTTCAGGTCTTCGAAACCGTCTTCGTCCGTCAATCCGTCCCGGTCGTCGTCTCGCGTGGTGGCATTGCCGCTCCGCTCGTATTTCAGCGCTGAAGAGGCCTGTTCCAGGGCATCGGGACTCAGCCCGGGGATAATGTATAAGGTCTTGTTTTGCAGCAGACGGCTGAGGGAATCAGCGGGCAGTGCCGCCAGGTTTTCAGCGAGTTTAAGGGCCATTTCGGTACCCGCGGGGTGCCGACCGTCCGCGCCCGCCACAAGAAGCACCGCTTTGTTCTGGCTGCCTCCGAACGTCACGGCCCAAATGTCTTTGCCGCCGCTGCTTTTACCAATAGATGCTACGGATGCGAGTTTGCTTTTGGCCGGAAGGGCTTGCAGGCGGGAAGTGACCTGCCTGTGGGAACTGTATCCGGTTTGCCCGTAAGACTCCACCGCAAAGGCCAGCAGGCCCACCAAGAGTATTTTTAATTTCATACCAGACAAAGGGTCTAAAGGTTGTTAGTGACTTGCAAATAAAATAAATAAATACGTTTTATTCGCAATTTGAGGATATATTGCCGGAATGAATAGAGCTAGGAAGAGGTTTTGAAGATCGTAGCGTAAAAAATTCAGGCGCAGGGCCTTTCAATTTTTTTGTGTAATTTACCCGCTAATCGCCCTGTGTAGATCTCCGGGATGATCCATCTTAATTAAAATCGTATGTCAAATATCAACCTGATTATTGTAGAAAGGGCCGCCAACCTGGGGAGTTTTATGGTAGGTCGCCTGCTGCCTTTTCGTCAGAAGAGAATGGTGGGGCCATTTATTTTTATAGACCACATGGGGCCGGTCAAGCTGAATGAAAGAGATCATTTTGATGTACTTCCCCACCCGCATATCGGACTTTCCACCCTTACTTTTTTGTTCGAAGGAAGTATCATGCACCGCGATACCCTGGGCAACGAAGTGGAGATTACACCCGGAGCCGTTAACTGGATGACGGCCGGGAAGTGGATTGTACACTCCGAGCGGGCGCCTGAATACCTTACCGACCAGGTATTGCACGGACTGCAGATCTGGGTGGCATTGCCCCGGGATCTGGAAGAGATGGAGCCCGAGTTTTTTCATATAGACCGGGAAAAGATCCCTTCCTGGAAGGAGGGCGAGGTGCATTTCCGACTGATTGCGGGTGAAGCTTTGGGAAGACAGTCGCCGGTGCCGGTGTACAGCAAACTCTATATGATTGAAATCTATAGTGCAATCGAACAGGAACTGAATTTAGGGGAGTTTTTGTACGGTGAATCCGGTCTGTATATTCTGGAAGGGGCCATTGAGACCGAAGGGAACGTGTTTGAGCCTAAGCAATTATTGGTGGCGAAAAACAGTACTTTATGCGCTTTTACCATTCGGGCCAATACTACCATTTATATTTTCGGAGGCGAGCCTTTTCCGGAAGAGCGTTACATCGACTGGAATTTTGTGGCGTCCGATAAAGCGCTGATTACCGCCGCAAAGGAGAAGTGGGAGGCCCAGGATTTTGAAAAAATCCCCGGAGACGATACCGAATTTACCCCCTATCCTAAAACGCACCTGAAAGTGAAATAGAACCTCCCGCTAAGCGTGGATCAGACCGGCTGCCACCGCTGGCCCTTGATATCCCCTTTGAACCACATGCCCAGGGTAGCCACAAATAGGAAGACGAAAAGCGTAATGTATAGTAGCCGTATTCCCAGGGTAGGCCAGGGCCTGGTCACGGGACTTATGGTGGCTACGGGAGTAAAACTATGAGGGGTCGCGCTCCGGATGATCGGATTGGTATAAAGGTGGCAATGTTCAGATTCTGCTACGAGCCGTATATAGGAAGCATGTGCAGGAAAGAGGAAGTGTCCGCTGCCACGAGCAACAGAATCGACGGGAACACCGTCTGCAATGAGGCGGGTCATGAGCGCATTTTCCCCTAGATCGAAATGGAGCGTGTCATTTTGCAGATCTAGCCGGCTCATCACCAGGTCTGTAGTATCTATTTTTTGTGCTATTCCATAATGTTTTCCTGCCAGCATAGCCGAAAGCAGGTCTTCTTTCCGGGAAGTAAATACCACATTATAGAACCTGCCGGGCAATTGTTTGCGAATGCCGTGGGAATCATCGTTCACCATCAGCCAGGAAAGTTTGCCGCTTTTAAGGGCCGCATCCCAATAATTTTCGGCCTGGGCATAGTAGCTTCTGATTTCAGTGAAATGATATTCTACCAGCTGGCGCATGTCTTCAAGGGTATGGCCGTCTCTCATGTTGGGGTGGGCAAGTACCACTAGGGCATCTTTTTCTCTTAAGCGGGATACGATATCCTGTTTTTGGGAAGTATTCTGGAAGAGCGCATAGTCGAAATACAATTCTCCCGACGGGTTAATGGCCAGTTTATGGGTTTTAGTGATGTTGCTTCCGTGTTCATAGATGCGCAATTCTTCGCCCGGAGTGGCTTCGAAATAATTGGAAATGCCGGCCACATCAATACCCCTCTCGGCATAACAGGCTTTCATCTCACTCAGGCTGTTGTCTCCGTTGGTTACCCCGCCGTACGCACTGGTATGGGCGTGAAAATTGGCGGTTAACGTTTCGGAAGATACTTCCCGGTAGGGGTTGTAATAGGCTGGTCCTGTGAACGTTTCGGTGTCCGGAAAAGTATAGAGCGTAGTTTGGCAATAAAAAGATAATATGAACAAGATCAGGAGCGATAGCAAAGTGGTGAATATCTTAGCAGAAAATAAGAGAAAATGAGGCATGACCTGGTTTTTTTTGGAAAATTAGGGGGTTATCACAAAAGGAGCATTGCAAATCATGTTATCAAAATTTAAAGATTTTTTAAGGGATGGTCGTCGTATTCTGCTTCTGGCGGTTTTGATCAATGTGGCTTTCGGTTTTTACCCGCTGCCTCTTTTTGATGAAGATGAGGGTTTTACGGCAGAAGTGTCCCGTGAAATGCTGGAAAGAAAGGAATGGGTGTTACTGGAAAGTAATTTTGAACCCCGTTACGACAAACCCCCTTTGGCTTTTTGGATGATGGCCGCATCTTTTCATTTTCTGGGTTATACCGAAGTGGCGGCACGCTTGCCCGGTATTGTAGCTTCCCTTTTTCTTCAATACCTGATTTATGCCTTCGTTCGGAAAAGGTACGGTGAAAAACGTGCCATCAAAGCCGGGCTATTGGTAGTGGGTGCCCTGCAGTTTACATTGATGTCGAAATCTGCCATAGCAGACCCTTTTCTCTATCTTTTTGTGACCGCCGGAGTTTTTTCGCTGATCCGCTATGCCGAAGAGGGAAAAACAAAATCACTTTGTTTTTTTATGATTTGGAATGCCCTGGCATTTCTAACCAAAGGACCGGTGGTTTTTTTGATATCGGGTGTTAGCGTGCTTTCGGTGATGATCTATCGGAAAGACGCTTCCTTTTTCTTGCGCGTTCTTCGGCCCTTACCGTTGCTGCTTTTTTTTGCGGAGGTGTTGCCCTGGTTCGCTTTAAGTTATCAGAAGGTGGGCATGGTGATGATTGAAGATTTCTTTGTTAAACACAATGTAGGACGTTTCTCCAATGCTATGGAAGGGCATGGGGGCGCATTCTGGTACTATTTTGTGGTAATGCTGGTCGGTTTTTTGCCTTTTTCGCTTTCGCATATTTACGCACTTTACCGGACTTTTAAAGCACGAACCGATCTGGTCACTACCGTAAGTCTTGTATGGTTTTTGTCGGTTTTTATTTTTTTTACCATATCGGCTACCAAGCTTCCGCATTACCTCATGTTGGGCTTTTTTCCGCTGGTATTGCTAAGCTCACGGTATTTTTTCAGTAGGGGGAAACGAATGGCCGGCATACTTGCCGCCTGCGTGGTGCTTTTGCTTATCGCGGCGCCGCTGTGCGCCGGACGAGTGCTTCCGCGGGTAGACGATGAATATGCGCGTTTGTTAATAGCAGGGTTTCCGGAGGTGTTCGGTCTGGGGTATTACGGAGTGCAATTTTTCTGCCTGGCGGGCATCGGGTATACCGTTCTGAAAAGAAGTATGCTGTTTGTGTGTTTCTTTTTAATATCGGTCAACGTAACCATGCTGGCATACGGTGTGTTGCAGCAGGGGCCGGTGAAAGAGCTGGCCCGTCTGGTCAATACGGATATTGTGATGAGAAACCATTATCTGCCCAGCTTTTCTTTTTACCGGCAGCAGGCCTATCCTGTACGGGAACCGGAGCCCGGTGAGTTTTCTGTGGGGAAGGTGACCGATTTCCGCGACTATGAGTGTGAGGTTCTTTATGAAAAATACGGAACGGTGTGGGTGAAAATCAAAGGCCCCCGTAATTGAGGGCCTTTGCATGGTTCAGAATTTAATATGGGTCACTACGTCACCGTTCGGGTCTACGTACGAAGGCTCATCGCGTTTGCCTTGTCCCTTATTGGTGACATAAATACTGCCGTCCTTTTTATTGAGGGTGACGGTATTGGGGAAGGTTCCCCCGGTTTTGATATTGTCCAGTACCGTTAAGGCTTTGGTATCGATCACGGTGACGGTGCCATCGCCGCGGTTAGCGGTATAAAGACGGTTTCTTTGTTCGTCGAAGGCGATGCCCAGGGCGCCTTTACCCGCCGGAAGTGTTTTTACTACCGATTTGGTTTTGAGGTCTACTACGGAGACGTCGTTGCTTTTCTGGCTCACTACAAACAGGCGGTGATTGGCTTTGTCTAGTGCCAGGTTAATCGAAGCCTCTCCCCCCGTAGCGAAAGAGTCTACCACACTGGCCGTTTTGAGGTCAACCACGACAATCTTGTTGGTTCCCATGTTGGTAGCGTACAAGGTTTGTGTACTTTCATCAAGGGCAAGGCCGGTGGTAGAAATCCCGGTATTTTCTATCATTTTTTCCAGCTTTTGGGTTTTCCCGTCGATCACCCAGATTTTGCTGGGCCGGCCTACATCCGAAATGTAGATCTTATTGTTTTTTTCATCTGCCACGGCTTCCCGGGTATGGGATCTTTCAGCGTCAGGCTTAATGGTGGCCAGTACTTTTTTGTTTTTGATATCGATGGCACTGACCGAGTTGGTACGGGTGTTGGTACTGTAAACCGTTTGCGTCTTTTTGTTCAGGGTAAGTCCGAACGGCGGTGTGTCCTGGAGAGAAATGCTGTCTTTCACCGCCAGGGTGTTGCCGTCGAGCTGATAAAGATATCCGCCGGGATGGGTGCGCGAACCCGCGCTGGCCACGTAAACAGAGTTGTCCGCTTCGTTATATACCAGTTCATAAATTCCGTTTCCAACCTTCTGGTTGCTTACTTTTTGCGCGCTGGCCGTACCTGCTATCAGGAGTGCGCCTGCAAGGATGAGTTTTGTATTCATGATTTTTTAAAAGTTTTTACTAATCCAGTGATAAAATTCCGCAAACGCGGTTTTCCAATACCATGCACCGTGTCTGCCTTCCGGGTTGACCGAGATACGCATCTCCGCTCCGTATCGCTGAAATTCGGCGGAAGACCGCAGTACATCTTCATTCATTGTTACAAAACTGCCATCGGGTTTTAGTCTGTTTTCGTTTTCGCCCCCATAGAAGAAATACTTTTGGGTTTTGATTTCTTCGGGCTGCTTTGCGGTGGAGATTTCATTGTAAATGTTCTGCTCATCCAGCCAGATGGAAGGAGATAAAACACCAAGTACGCCAAAAGTTTCAGGATAGAGTAGTCCGGCATAGAAGGTGAGCAGTCCGCCCATGGAACTACCCGCCATGATGGTGTGGGCTTTCTCAGGAAGTGTACGGAATTTTCGGTCTACTTCCGGTTTAAGGGTATGCACGATGAAGTCGAGGTAAGCCTCGCCGTATACTTCGGGCTGAAGCGAGTTGGGTCGCACAAAGTATTCCTTGATCCGGCGTTCTTTCTCGTGATCGTGTTCAATGGCCACCACAATGGCGGCGTTCCGGGCAGAATCGATGGTTTCGTCTACTCCCCATTCCAGTGGACCGATCCGCCCCTGGGAAGTGGCTTCGTCAAAAAGATCCTGCCCGTCATGCATATAGATCACCGGGTAGCGCTTGTCAGCGTGTGCATAGTCCTTGGGCAGGTACACCCATACTTTCTTGTAATTACCCAGGGCGGGAATGTACAGGGAGTCTTTCCATACCCTCACCTGGGAGGAAGCCGTAGATTCCGGGAAGTCATCGCGCCAATTCTCGATTTTACAATACAGGGTGGTGTCGCTGATGATGTGAGCACGCCGCGGGGCAACCAGGCGGCCATCCCATGTACTTTCCAGCGTTTTCCAGTCTCCCCGGGTGAACTTATACTCCAGGAGGCCGTCTTTCTGTCCGGGAAGTGTAAATTCCATACCCCGGGCCGTTTTCTTTAAGGTGCTTTCGGCGTGGTTCGGACTCCAGCGGTTAAAAGCACCTGTGATATACAGCACGTCACCGGTATGGCGCTCCGGCACCCCGGTAATCACGAAGTGAACCGTATGCTGTGCCGGAGCGATCACCCAGGCAAACAGAAAGAAAAATAGCAGAAAGTACCGGTGCATGGATTACATTTCAATTTTGTAGAACCCGGTAATGGCGCCGCCCTCGGTGACCTGGAACAACTGTTTCGCGCTTCTGAAGTCGCTGCTAAGTTCGTAATAGCCGTTGCGGCCGTTTGCTTCGCTGACATTGACTCTCAGGAGGATTTTATCGTCTACCTTGACCGTTCCGTAGGCTGCTCCCGTATTGGTGCTGGCGGGCACACCTTCAATTTTGGTATAGTTCTGCGTGGCTACGTCAATTACGTAGAACTCCCAGATGTTTCCAAAATTGATGTTGCCAGTAGGCCCCCCTGTTAAAGGAGCATTCGGAATGGTGGTGATGAGCTTGCCGTTGGTGGCGAAAATAGTAGTAAATTTTCCGCCGGTGGTGATGTCGTCCATGTCAATGGCCCATGAAGTGTCTACGTCTGTATCGTTGGCTTTGATGCGCACTATTTTTGATTTTCCGCCGGTGGCACTTCTCCCCTGGGTGACGATATAAAGATCGCCATTGGTGTCAAAACTGTACATTTCATTGTCATTGATGTAGGCAATACCTCCCGTATCATTGATCTTTGTGGTTTTCTCGTATTTCTGGGTAGCTACATCAATCACAGCGATGTACACGTCAGGGAAAAAATCATCAAAGAAACCATATTGACCCGTGTTGTTTTTGGCATAAGTGAGATTGACAAACAGTTTGCCGTTTTTCACCGCCAGAAACTTCTGACCGGCTGAACGGTAAAGTATGCCGGCTTCTCCTACACCCCTTTCGTTGACCACGTCGGTGAGGTCAATTTCTCCCGTTCTCTCTAAGGTAGTAGGGTTAAAGGTCTGCACCGCCAGAGGACTGCCGCCATCCCAATAGAAACCCTGGGTTTCGTTGGCGATCACGAAATTACCGCTTCCGTTGACCGAGTTATCGGCCGCCAGAAAGCTACCCTCCGTTACTGCTCCGTTCACCAGTTGAAGGCGCTCAATTCCGCGTACACCGTTATCGGTTTTAAACATCTTCAATAACCAGTTCTTGTACGGCCTCCAGCCGCCCATGCCTGTGCCTTGCAGAGAGGTGGCGGTAATATTGGAGACATCACCAGAAGGAATTTCATCGAAGACGGTAATCCAGCCCGGAGGGATATTGGTACGTTCACTCGCGGTCATCAAAACGTACTTCCCTTCCTTTATTTCCAGATCCGGTTCGTCGTCCTGACAGGAAACCAGGGTAGCCATGCAAAATGATGCAAGTGCCAGAGATTTTAAAGTTACTTTGTGCATAACAAATTCACTATTTTATGGAATAATTGATTTTTAAATGAATGCTTCTTCCTGCCCGCTGCACCCGGTAATTGTCGTAAATATCCTTGTTCAGCAGGTTTTTAATGTCAAATCCCACCGTCGTCCGCTGTCCGGGAAAACTGATCAGCAAACCTGTATTCACCAGGTGCTGGTTAGGGATAATCAGCAGGGTGTTCACCTGGGCTTTAGGGAAAAGGCCTGACCCCTCCATTCTTTTCGGAATTGCTTCCAGGTAATATTCGTGCAAGTAGCTGTAAAACAGGAAAGCTTTGAGGTAAGCCCCTTGGGGAGAAAATGCCTTGGACTGGTAGTTTAGCCCCAGGTTTCCGTACAGGAAAGGGGTGTTTCTTAAACGGGCGCCGTTTTTCCAGGTGTCGTGCTGGATCGTAATCCCGAAAAGGCGCATATTTTGCCAGGTGGCGTTAGCCGATAGGTTAAACCGGGGACCCAATTGCACGGTTCCGTCGGCCTCCAACCCCAGGCCTTTCACGTTCTGCTGATTTTCATACCGCGCGTAAGGAGCCTGAATAGGAACCAGCAAGATCAGGTCACGGGTGCGGCGGTAAAAAGAATTGAACTCCAGCGTATACCGTTCACGTACCGCAGTACGCCAGCCCAGGTTAAAATTCAGGCTTCTTTCCGGCCGTATACCAAAATTTTGCACCACCCATACGCCGTCTCCGAAAAGCTCATTGTGGTCGGGGAGGCGGTTGGAGTATTCCCCAGAGAAACGTACCAGGTGACGGGGACTGAACTGAAATTTCAGGGCCTCGGCAATGCCCCAGGTGTTTCCCTTGGTGGTCTTGGCTTCGGTACTGCTAAATTCTCTTGACTGGTAGGTTTCTACCCCCGAGGCTTCGTAGCTAAACCATTTGACCATGAGCAGCTGGTCGAGCTTTTGGTCAAAGAAGAGCGAATTCAGGCCCGCCGTGCTTACCGTTTTCAGGTAGCGCGAGGGGAGAGACAAAACATCTAGCCCCGTATCGGCAAACTTAGGCCCCAGGGGGTCTTCTCCTTCACGGTCGGCTTGGGTGATGACCTGGTTGACTTCCAGGGTGTGGGCCGGGAAAAACCTGTATTTCAGGTTCGTGCGGGAAGTAAAGTATTGGTTACGCAGTCTCGAAAATGAAGGGCGGCTGCTTTCCCCGTTACGGTTAGGGTTGGGCGTAAGTACCCCGTACCAGTCGTAGTTGCCTTTGACTGTATCAATTCTGCTTAGATTCAAATGATTATAGACCAGGAATTGGTCAATTTCCAGAGCGCCGACCGTTTTTTTATAGCGGAGTGCAGGTACAACCGACGACTGCCGGGAAAGAATGCCGCCATAAGGCTCGGTCATCAGGGCGGGATGCTGCTGCTCGCGGTCAAAGGTAAAAGCCGATAATTCAAAGCGTATTTCGTCGGCCCAGGTCAGGTCTTTCAATCCGGCAAAGGCTTGCCCGAAATACCCGGTGTACGCGTTATGAAAAAGGGGAACCCGTGCATCGGTCTGGTTACGGGTTTCCGGATCCGTTACTTTTACATTGACGGTATAGTCATTATCGGAATGATTAAAAAAGCCGTCTAATCCATAGAATACCTTGTTTTTGGAAAAATAAGTGTTCAGGTTCACCCGGTGGGTATTAAAAGAGCCTGTTTCATACGACAGGTCGGCATAATCTTTCGCTCTCTTTCTTTCCACCAGGTTCACGGCCCCGCCCAGGGCATCCGCGCCGAGACTCACGGGCAGCACGCCTTTGTAAATTTCCACTCGTTCCAGCATATTGACCGGTACAGACGACAGTGAAAAGCCCTCGCCCAGGTAATCCATAGGGATTCCGTCTTTAAAATAACGGATAGATTTACCGCCGAAGCCGTTCAGGTTAATGTCAGTAGCCGAACCTAACCCTCCGGTTTGGCGTATGCGTACCCCGGCCGACCGGTTCATCAGTTCGGAAATGTTCACCGGCAAGGCGTGAGACTGTTTTAAATCAATGACTTCGGCTTTTACGGAAAGTTCGCGCGCGGCGGCGGTTTCCGTTTTGCCGTACACCAGGGCTTCCCGGAGTTCCTTGACTTCCTCTTCCAGGATAACCTGTATGGGTTGGGAGGGAAGAGCGGTGATTTCCCGGGCCTGAAACCCCAAAAGCGAAAAACGCAAAATATATTCCCCTCCGGGCTGTACCGGTAAGCGGAATTCCCCGTGGGTATCGGTAGTGATGGAAGTGGGGGTGTTTTTGAGCTGGACTGTTACACCGGGTAGAGGTTCATTGTGGCTATCAGTAACCTTGCCTCTCAGTTCGCTCACCTGTGCATGACCTTCCTGAAAAAGTAGAAAAGAGAGAAAGTAGAAAATGGCAGAGATTACTCCCGACTGTATATTCATTTACCTGTCTTACGAATATGTAAACAGGGGCAAATATAATGTTATTTAGACTTATTTTAAATATTGAAATTGATAATTTACACGAGTGATGCAAAAATTCAATTTTCCGCTTGAAAAATCCTATATCGGGTAGGGTTGCTTTTTAACGGTAGGGTTGTATTTTTGTACCTTAAACTTTTAAATTGTATCGTATGAAACTAATCAAAGTTCTGGCCTTCTCTTTATTGACCTGGAGCGCTACGGCGCAAAGCCTTAAAGTTCCGACCAAAAGTCCGTTTCAGTCCATTAAGCAGGAATTCGCCCTTTCGTCTGTAGAAATTGAATATTCAAGACCTTCCGCCCGTGGCCGAGCCATTTTTGGCGAATTGGAACCTTACGGTAAATTGTGGAGAACCGGCGCCAATGCCCAAACTACCATTAATTTCGGGGAGGATGTGAAAGTGAACGGCACTCCGCTCAAGGCCGGAAAATACACCATTCTGACGGTGATTGGAAAGCAGGACTGGAAGATCCGTTTCTGTACTCCCGAAACCAGCGTATTTAATTTTAAGGAGGAAAATGTGGTGGCCACCATCGACACCCGTGCGGTTGATCTGCCGTTTGACATAGAAACGTTTACCATCATGTTCGGAAAGCAGACCGACAATTCCCTGGAGGTAAATATCATGTGGGAGAGAACCCTGGTGCCGTTTACCATTACCACAGATATCGATGCTAAGGTAATGACCGCTATTGACAGGATCATGTCTACCGACAGCAAGCCCTACCTGGCTGCGGCAAATTACTACCTGGATAACGGGAAAGACCTGAATAAGGCATTGGAATGGGCGAGTAAGGCCGTAGAATTGCAGCCTGACGCTTTCTGGGTATCGCATACCAAAGCCAAGATACAGGCCAAAATGGGCGATAAAAAAGGAGCTCTTGAGACTGCGGGCAAGTCGTTAAGGCAGGCCAAAGCCGCCGGAAATCCGGATTATGTGGCCTTGAATGAAAAGTTAATTGCCGGCCTGAAATAAATCTTGTTTTAGGAGGAAAGAAAAGGTGGGGGCTTCTCCACCTTTTTTTATGGCTTGGATGAGAGAGTTATGAGCTATCAGCCAGTAGCTATCAGCTATCAGAAAACCAGCAAACCAACCGCCTGCTGAATGCTGATATCTGACCGCTGATAGCTGAAGGCTGAATTTAAAAAACTCTCCTGCCATTATGGCGCGAAATAGTGCAAGGGAGGGGTTTTGATAGGACATTTTGTCTCATTTTTCACTTTTGCATGTGCTTTGCTACTTCATGTATAAAAGCAATTACAGGATATGAATTTCAACCAATATACCCATAAAGCCCAGGAACTGATTCAGCAGGCGGTGCAGATTGCACAAAGTTATTCCCAACAGGTGGTAGAAACGGGCCACTTGCTGAAAGCCATCCTGGAAGAGGAGCCCGATACCAGCGCTTTTCTCTTAAAGGAAGTCCACAGAGAAACTCTCCTGGAAAAACTGGAAGCCCTGGTCGAAGCCTATCCCCGTGTATCGGGAGGTACTCAGCCCTATATCGGAAATGAACTTTCCAGGGCGTTTACCCAGGCTCAGCATTCCATGAAAGAATTCGGAGACGAATATGTGAGTGTAGAATTACTTTTACTGGGAATGGTGAAAGGGAACGACAAGGTAGCCGAACTCCTGAAGTCATCGGGAGTGAAAGAATCAGGAGTAAAGGAAAAAATTAAAGAACTTAGAGGAAAAAATAATCCCGTGAAAGATCAAAACGCAGAAAACAAATACCAGGCGCTATTGCGGTATAGCAAAGACCTGAACGAACTGGCTGAGCAAGGAAAAATAGACCCGGTGATCGGTCGGGACGAAGAAATAAGGCGTGTCTTGCAGATTCTGTCAAGGCGCTCCAAAAATAACCCTATCCTCCTGGGTGAGCCGGGTGTGGGTAAAACCGCCATTGTAGAAGGACTTGCTCAGCGTATTGTACAGGGCGATGTGCCTGAAAACCTGAAATCCAAGCGGGTCGTTTCCCTGGATATGGGACTGCTGGTAGCCGGTGCCAAATACAAAGGAGAATTTGAGGAGAGACTGAAGGCTGTAATCAAGGAAGTAACGGATTCCGAGGGAGAGATTATCCTCTTTATCGATGAAATTCATACCCTGATCGGAGCCGGTGGGGGTGGAGAAGGGGCTATGGATGCCGCTAACCTCCTG
The DNA here is from genome assembly GCA_040394705.1 of Leadbetterella byssophila. Classification (GTDB taxonomy): domain Bacteria; phylum Bacteroidota; class Bacteroidia; order Cytophagales; family Spirosomataceae; genus Leadbetterella; species Leadbetterella byssophila_B. The sequence continues at coordinate 1,746 of JBEBRS010000015.1, read as the reverse complement.
AAACCTGCTCTGGCCCGGGGCGAACTTCACGCCATCGGGGCCACTACCCTGAAAGAATACCAAAAGTATATCGAGAAGGATAAAGCCCTGGAGAGGAGGTTCCAAACCGTGATGGTGGATGAACCTACGGTGGCCGATGCCATCTCTATCCTGCGGGGAATTAAAGAAAAATACGAAGTACACCACGGTGTACGTATCCAGGACGATGCCGTCATTGCGGCGGTGGAGCTTTCCAACCGGTATATCTCTGACCGCTTCCTGCCCGATAAGGCCATTGACCTTATGGACGAGGCCGCGGCGAAGCTTCGCCTCGAAATGGATTCCATGCCGGAGGAGATGGAGGTACTCCGTCGGAAGATCATGCAGCTGGAGATTGAGCGGGAGGCTATCCGTCGTGAAAAGGACAAGGAAAAGGAATCTGCTTTAAGCAAAGAGATAGCCGAGCTTAATGAGAATTATAATGTACTGAAGGCCCGTTGGGAGAGCGAAAAAGGAAAAGTCGACGAAATCCGTACCCTGAAAGAAAGCCTGGATAACCTGAGGTTTGAGGCCGAACAGGCGGAGCGCTCGGGCGACTACGGCAAAGTGGCGGAAATTCGTTACGGGAAAATCCCGCAGGCGGAAGAGCGACTGAAAAGTCTGGCCGACAAGAATGCAGATCAGGACGGTAACCTCATCAACGAGGAAGTGAATGCGGAAGATATCGCTGCGGTAGTGGCCAAATGGACCGGTATTCCGGTGACCAAAATGTTGCAAAGCGATCGGGAAAAACTGCTGTACCTGGAACAGGAGCTGGAAAAGCGGGTGGCGGGACAGAAAGAGGCCATTGAGGTGGTTTCGGATGCCGTCCGCCGGTCTCGTGCCGGTATGCAGGACCCCAAGAAGCCCATCGGCAGTTTCCTTTTCCTGGGAAGTACAGGCGTAGGAAAAACCGAGCTGGCCAAAACCCTGGCCAACTATCTCTTTAACGATGAGAACGCGATGGTTCGTATCGACATGAGCGAATACCAGGAGAAGCATACCGTGAGCCGACTGGTGGGGGCGCCTCCGGGTTATGTGGGCTACGACGAGGGCGGTCAGCTGACCGAAGCGGTGCGCAGGAAGCCGTATTCCGTCATTCTATTGGACGAAATCGAGAAGGCACACCCCGATGTGTGGAACGTGCTGTTGCAGGTATTGGACGACGGCCGCTTGACCGACAACAAAGGGCGGGTGGCCAATTTTAAGAATACCCTCATCATCATGACCTCCAATATCGGAAGCCACCTGATCCAGGAGAAATACCTGGAAGCCGCAGGTAGTTCAGAAGAGGCCTGGTCACAGTACTACAAAGCCGAGACCCTGGAACAGGTGATGGAGTTGTTGAAGAACAGTGTCAGACCGGAATTCCTTAACCGGATCGATGAGATTGTGATGTTTGATCCTCTGGGGAGAGCCGAGATCCGTAAGATTGTGGGCATACAGTTTGACGGAATCCGGGCCCGCCTCCAGGAGCAGGGCATCTATATGGAAGCCACAGACGCGGCGCTTGACCGACTGGGCGTACAGGGGTACGATCCCGTTTTCGGGGCCAGGCCACTCAAGCGGGTGATTCAGCGCAACATTCTGAATGAATTGTCGAAAATGATTCTCAGCGGGGCCATTGACAAAGACAAAGTGATCCTGCTGGATGTGCAAGGGGAAGCGGGCTACCTCTTTGAAAATATGCCCGAATTGAATTTAGAGTAAGTAATAGTTTTTCATAAA
>JBEBRS010000014.1:0-31164 GCA_040394705.1 Leadbetterella byssophila | reverse complement strand
GAGTTCCGAGTGTTGAGTTCCGAGTAGTGAGTAGGAGAGAGAGGTTTTTTTTGGGGTAACTGCCGTATGCGGGTTGTAGAGAGGGGGAGGAAGAATATATTGCCGGAAGGTGTGAACGCAAGGAAAAAAAATGCGGTTAAGGAATAAACGGACGACGTCAAAAGCGATCTAATATACATCACAATAGGGCAGATAAAATGAACGAACTGGTAGAAGAAATACAAAGGCTGAAAAAGGAGAAAAACGCCGTAATTCTGGCACATTATTATCAGACGGCTGATATACAGGATGTGGCGGATTATATCGGGGATAGTCTGGGTTTATCTCAGGAAGCAGCCAAAACGGAAGCGGATATGATTGTTTTTGCCGGTGTACGGTTTATGGCGGAAACAGCGAAAATACTTTCTCCTCAGAAAAAGGTGGTTTTACCGGATATAAACGCGGGATGTTCGTTGGAAGAATCGGCCCCTGCCGATGAATTTAAAGCGTTTAAGGCCCAGTATCCTGACGCGCTGGTGATTTCCTACGTGAATTGCTCGGCCGAATTGAAAACCCTGACCGATATTGTTTGTACCAGTACCAACGCAGTAAAGATTGTGGAAAGCGTACCCCGCGACCGCCAGATTATTTTTGCTCCGGATAAAAACCTGGGCGCTTACCTGAACAAGGTAACGGGCCGGAATATGATCTTGTGGGACGGCGCCTGTATGGTGCATGAAACCTTCTCCTCCCGCCTTATTCAGGACATGATAGAGCAATACCCCAACGCCAAGCTGATCGCGCATCCTGAAAGCGTTAACGCAGTGCTGGAGCATGCCGATTACATAGGTTCTACCACCGGTTTACTGAAATATACCATTAATAGTCCGGAGAAGGAATTTATTGTGGCTACGGAAACCGGTATTCTCCACCAGATGCAGAAGGCGTCACCGGATAAGATTTTCCACGTAGCGGCTACGGAGCGGAACGGAACGTCGTGTACTTCCTGCGCAGATTGTCCGCACATGAAACTGAACACCATGGAGAAGCTGTACCTTTGCATGAAAAATGAATCGCCGGAGATTATTCTTCCGGAGGAAACGATTGTAGCAGCCCGCAATTCCATTGACCGTATGCTGGAGATTTCGGCGCGTCACGGACTGTAATCCGGGTTAAATGGAGGTACCTATGGAAACGGTGTAGTTGAAAGTTGCGTAATTGTTATACATGTAGGGTTTAATTCCGCCCCGCATATACAGCAATATATCTTTTTCCTTGTACGGTCTCCTTACAAAAAGATGGAGGCGACCGCCCCCGTAAGCGGAGGGAAAGTACCCGTTTCTATTCTTGTTTTTGTAGAAAGAGGGCGTAGCCCCTACCCCTGCTTCCAGGAAAAAATCCAGGTTAAATTTGGGGGGCTTTTTGTAACAACTTCTTGAGAATATACTCGATATCATATTATCGATGGATCCCAGGCTCATGTTGTAAGTGAGGTTGAGTGGAATTCCCAGTCCGCTATTGTAATATAGCCAGGGGTTAGGTCCTCCGGGAAAATGTGCATACCCGAACACATAGGCCAATCCACCCGAAGCGGAGAAAAAGCCGTAGTCAGTAATATTAAAATTTTTGTTGTAGTTGACCGATACGTTTTTACCCAGCAGGCTTTCTACGTAGATTCCTTGTTCAAATTTGCTTTTGTACTTTTTCTGGAAAGGCAACTGGGCCAACAGGGTACAGGGGAAAAAGAGTACAATCAGGATGGCGTATTTCACATCAGAAGAGAAAAAATTACACGAAAGTACCATAAAATAAGCATCCTGTAATGAATGAAAGCACAAAATTTATATTACAACGTTGTTTGTGCCTGAAAAATTGGATGTAGGGCATAGGATGTTTACTTTTATACGTTTCAGGCGGATAAGCCTGTTTTTTTTGTACTATTAATCTCAACTAACCACCTGTTTTAATGCGCTTTTACATCATTTTTTTTCTCATCAGTTTTGGGGCTTTTGCCCAGAACACCCTGCATCCCGTATCTTCGGAATACGTATATCCGGAAGACCCCAAAGTAGCGGAGAACCTGGAAAACTGGCGTGACCAGAAGTTCGGGATGATCATTCATTGGGGAATTTACGCGGTACCCGGCATAGTAGAGAGCTGGAGTATCTGTAACGAAGACTGGATAGGGCGAGACAGCACCGTGCGCTATGACGATTACAAGCGCTGGTACTGGAGCCAGAGTGAGAAGTTTAACCCGGTAAAATTTAATCCGGAACAATGGGCACAGGCGGCGAGGGAAGCCGGAATGAAATACCTGGTTTTTACTACGAAACACCACGACGGATTTAATCTTTTTGATACGAAATACAGCGATTACAAGATCACGGCCGGTCCTTTCGGGTCAGACCCCCGTGCGAATGTGACACGTCATGTCTTTGAGGCTTTCCGGAAGGAGGGCATGCTGATAGGCGCGTATTTTTCGAAGCCCGACTGGCATTCCCAATATTTCTGGTGGGATAAATACGCCACTCCGGACCGGAACGTGAATTACGACATCCGGAAGAACCCGTGGCGGTGGAATAAATTCAGGGAATTTACGCATAACCAGATTCAGGAGCTGACGTCGGAATATGGGCGTGTGGATATATTGTGGCTAGACGGGGGTTGGGTGAGGCCCCGGAATACGATCAATGCGGAAGTGTTGAGCTGGGGAGCGCCGATTCCTGATTTCGACCAGGAGATTGACATGCCGAAGGTGGCGGAGATTGCCCGTAGAAACCAGGAGGGCATCCTGATTGTAGACCGTACGGTACACGGGGAGTTTGAAAATTACCGTACGCCGGAGCAGGCCATACCGGCGGGAAAGTCAGACGATCCCTGGGAAAGTTGTATTACCCTGGGGGGTGCCTGGAGTTATGTGCCAAACGACCGGTTTAAGTCGGCCGAGTGGGCCATCCACACCCTGGTGGAGATTGTGGCCAAGGGGGGAAATCTATTGCTGGGGGTGGGTCCGACCGCGGAGGGTGAATTTCTGCCCGTGCAGGTGGAGAGGTTGAGGGAGATTGGAAAGTGGTTGGACAGGAACGGCGAGGGGATATATGGTACGCGGGCGGTGGAAGTGTTTCAGTCGGGGGATATTTACTTTACCCGGGCCAAAGACCACCGTCGTTACGCACTTCGGCTGAACAAGTCGCCCCTCTCGGAAACGGTTTCCTGGGAAGGGAATTTACCGCGGGAAGGCAGCAAAATGTATATCCTTGGAGAGCCTTCGCCGGTGAAATGGCGTGCAGATGGAAACAGGGTTACCGTAACCTTGCCAAAAAAATCTTTGGCAAAACTCATGCTTGAACCTGCGATTACCTTTAAATTTGAACAATAAAACCGAAAACTATGAGAATTGTAATTTTTTTAATGGCTATGCTGGCAGCAAACGCAGGATTTTCACAAAAGGGCAAATGGGTTAAGCTTTTCGACGGGAAAGAGATTAATCAGTGGTATTCCTGGAAAGTAAACGATGGCTCAAGCACGGCCGGATGGAGTATTGTGAACGGGGAACTGACCACAGACGGAAAGGAGGGTGACCTGGTGACCAAAAAAGAATACGGTGATTTTGAGCTGGAATTTGAATTCAAAATTTCACCCAAAGGCAACAGCGGGGTGATCTACAAAGTGCTGGATAAGCAGGAAGAGAAAGACCAGCCCTATAAATACGGACCGGAATACCAGATCATAGACGATGTAAACTATCCCAGTACACCGAAAGATGTGCATAAAACCGGTGGAAATTACGATGTGTATGCCCCTTCCGACCTTTCGGCCGTAAAACCCGCGGGTGAATGGAACAAGGGAAAGATCAAAATTAAGAACAACCAGGTAGAACATTGGCTGAACGGAAAGAAGGTAGCCGATTATCAATATGCAGGCGATACCTGGAAAGCCGACATCGCCAAAAGCAAATTCAGGAGCTGGCCCTACGCCACACCCCACGAAAAAGGGAAAATCTCTCTCCAGGGCCACGGCGATACAGTGTGGTTTAAGAATATCAGGATTAAAGAGTTATAAAAAAAGAGAGCCGAAAGGCTCTTTTTTTTGTAAAATAATCTAAGAAATAGAGTATCTCCCGCATCTTTATGCCATCATTACAGGAAACAGGTCTAATAATACCATAACCTTTGCCGGGCCAATGAAAATGTTTAAACCGGAGCAGCCAGAGATCCAGTTATGGACAAGAATGCGGAATGGAGATGAGGGGGCATTCTCAAAACTGGTAAAGACACAATTCAATTTCCTGTTGAATTACGGTTATCGCTTTGTAAAAGACAGCGATTTTGTAAAAGACTGTGTGCAGGAAGTATTTATTGAAATCTGGCAAAAAAAAGACAGGCTGGTTGTACCTGAAAGTGTGCGGGCATACTTATTGACATGCGTTAGAAAGAAGGTGATCAGGGAGGGAAAGAGGCAGCGGATTTTAAAGGAGGAGCCGGATTTCCTGGAAGAGCAGATTTTTGGGTTTAATTCTTCTTTTGAAACGGAATGGATCGAAGCCGAGACCTCTGCCGAAATTTATGAAAAGGTAAAAAAACTGATTACCCGCTTACCTAAACGTCAGCAGGAAGTACTTTATCTGCAATACTATCAAAATCTAAGCAGGGATGAAATCGCGGAAATTATGCAAATAAACCTACAGTCGGTATCTAACCTTGTGCAGTCTGCGTTCTCCAGTTTCCGGCATCACTGGTCGGCCATTATGCTGGCATTTTTTATTTGGGTGAAAGAATACGGATCTTTTTTATAATGAATAAATCAATGGATTATAGAGAATATCAATTTCATGAACTGGCGCGGGATCCGTTATTCCGTAAATGGGTGCTGGAGAATGATGCAGACCTTGAAAAATTTTGGAATAACTGGCTGGAGAGAAATCCCTCCGAAAAAAATAAGGTTCTTGCCGCTCGTGCATTGCTGCTTTCTCTCCGGGAAACCGATACCGGCCTGGAGGAAGAAGAATTAGACGATATTGCGGAAAATATCCTGGTTCGTGCAAAATCAGGACAAAAATTAAGTTCCATCATACGCTTTGCAGCCTCTGTCTTCCTGGTTTTGGGAGTGGGGTTATTCGGGTACTTCTACATCAGAGAAAGCCCGAACCTCAGTGCTCAGGATATCAATGAGGTTATCCTTGATAATTTTGAAGAACATGTCAACGAGGGTACGCGCACCTACAAAATTGAGCTGGCAGACGGAACTTTTATTACGTTATATCCCCGCAGTCAACTGAAATATTCCCGTGATTTTGATAAAGGAGAAAGAGTGGTTTATCTGACGGGCCAGGCCTTTTTTGAGGTGGCCCGAGACATCCACCGACCCTTCTGGGTGATCACCGAAAATGTTTCCACCCAGGTGGTGGGTACCAGTTTTATGGTAGAGGCCAATGATAATTCAAGGGAAACCAACGTGGAAGTAAAAGAGGGAAAAGTGTTGGTGTATTCCCGGAAAGATATCAGAACCGGTAAAAAAGGCCAGAACAGCCCACTTCCCGGAATGATGATTACCCGCAATCAAAAAGTATCCTTTAACCGGGAAGATGCCAGCTTAAGCCGCTCACTGGTAGAAGATCCGGTGCCAGACGAAACCCTCAATGAAATGGAATTCCGGTTGGAAGAAGAACCGATAGCCAATGTGTTCCATCGCCTCGAAAAAGCATACGGGATTACCATTAATTTCGATGATCAGGTCATGGCCAAATGCTTCATTACCGCAGACCTGGAAGGAGAGCGGCTTTACCGTAAAATGGACCTGATCTGTAGTATTACGCATTCGTCCTATGAAATTGTAGACGGGCAGATCATTGTTTACAGTAAAGGGTGCTACTGATAGTGGAAATTCAACCTAAATACAAAGCAAACCTAACTTTACCGACATGAAGAACATCATCTCCCTTTTTCTGGGAGTGGCCCTATCTCTTCAAACGGCATGGGCCGGAAAGGCAAAACCTCCCCATATTTTATGGATTACATGCGAAGATATGTCGCCCCATCTCGGGAGTTACGGGGAAAAACTAGCCCGGACACCTCACCTGGATGAACTGGCAAATGATGGCATCCGCTATACCCGTGCCTTTGCAACCGCGGGAGTATGTGCCCCCAGTCGTGCAGCCCTGATTACAGGACAGTACCAGACCGCCATAGGCGCACACAATATGCGTACTTTACAACCTCAGGCAATACAGCAATTTTCGTCCGTTAAATCATATTCTGCCGTACCCGGTGAAGAAACCCGGTGTTTTCCGGAGTATCTGCGTAAGGCGGGATACTACTGTACAAACAATGAAAAACAGGATTACCAGTTTGTTGCCCCTCTGACCGTATGGGATGAAAATAGCAGTAAAGCAGACTGGAGGGGGAGAGGTGACCGTCCGTTTTTTGCCGTCATCAACCTGATGATCACCCATGAGAGCCAAATATTCAGCCGGGATTCAGAGCCTCTGGAAGTGGATCCGGCAGAGGTGATTGTTCCGCCCTACTATCCCGATACCGAAACGGTAAGAAGAGATATCGCAAGGCACCTGACCAATGTACAACTTATGGACAAACAGGTAGGTGAAATCATTCAGAAATTGAAAAATGACGGCCTGTACGAAGATACTATTATCTTTTTTTTCAGTGATCACGGCGATGGCCTTCCATTTGTAAAACGGGAAATTTATGACCGAGGTTTAAGGGTTCCCCTGATTATAAAGCCTATAGGCAATGAAAGGGCAGAATCTACAGATCATCAACTTATCAGTTTTGTAGATCTGGCCCCTACAGTATTGTCTCTTGCTGGTGTGAAAATTCCCGACCATTTTCACGGTCAGGCGTTCCTGGGAAAGCAGAAAGCCTCTTCCGCAAGGAAATACTTTTTTGGGGCAAGAGACCGGATGGCCACCGAAGTAGACCGCGTGAGAACCGTAGGCGACGGTCGTTTCCAGTACTTTAAAAATTATATGCCCGAAAAACCCTACTACCAGGACCTGGCCTACCGGAAATCGATGGCCAGTATGCGGGAAATCCTGGAATTAAAAGAAAAAGGGAAATTAAATGAAGACCAACGCTACTGGTTCAGGGAAACCAAGCCAGAAGAAGAACTCTTTGACCTTCAGACAGATCCATGGCAGCTCAAAAACCTAGCCGATGATCCGAAATATGCACTGAAGCTCAAGGAACTGAGAGAAGCGTATAAAAACTGGAAAAACCTATACCCCGATCTGGGAGAAACCGAAGAACTTGCCTTGATACGGAGCTGGTGGGGAGGGGATGAACCGCCCCGGACTGCGCCACCCGAACTCAAAAAGCGGGGAAAGCGGGTAGAAATCTTATGCCACACACCGGGAGCGTCTATCGCCTATAAGAAGTCGGAAGAGGAAACAGCATGGCGCGTATACGACAAACCCATAGAGGTAAAAAAGGGGGATTCCCTGTATATAGTGGCGCACCGGATAGGATACCTGCCCAGCGAAAGAGTAATATGGAATAATTAATACGGATGAATACGAAAAGGAGTGGTTTGCTGACGCGGCCACTCTTTTGCATTTTATCAGAAAAAAATTGTAAATAACAAGTATTTTGAGGTTTCTCTTGCCATCTCCTTGAAAAACAACCTTAAAAAAGATCTTATGGCAAGAATTTACAAAATCTTTTGCGAAATTCCCCTCATTATGAAGGTGGGTGTAACACAGATCATGTTAATCATCTCTTGTGTGGGAATTGTATATGCGAATCCCGCGGAGGGCCAGAATATCCTGGATCAGAAAATCAGCGTGTCTGTAGAAAATCAGGAATTGAAAAAAGCACTCGAAAAGATTGAAATGAGCTCGCATGTGAAATTCATTTACAATCATAAGGAGATAAAAGTAGACCGGAAAGTATCATTGAAAGTCAAAGAGGAGAATCTGAAGAAAGTATTGATACAGATGCTGGATCCGCTCCGGATAAAATTTGAAGTAAACGGTAACCATATCATTCTTCAGAACCGGTCGCCGGAGTTTTTAAAAAACAGCCAGTCTATGAAGACGTTTGATTTTCCCGTCAAAGGACAGGTAATCGATGAAAACAAGGAGCCGGTAGTCGGTGCCACGGTACTATTGAGAGGCAGCAATAAGGCCACCATGACGGATGGAGAGGGTAAATTTTCACTGAATGTGGAGGATGAAAAATCCGTTCTTGTGGTCAGTTTTATCGGTTACAATACCACGGAAGAGGTAGTGGGAAACCGCAATGAGCTGACCATTACGCTTACTTCGGAATTACAGACCCTTGAAGAGCTGGTAGTGGTGGGGTACGGAGTAGTGAAAAAGAGTGATCTTACAGGATCTGTAGGGTCAGTAACTTCAAAAGAGCTTACGTCATTTCCGGTGACCAACGCTGTACAGGGAATGCAGGGGAGGACCCCCGGTGTTCAGGTGATGCAAAACTCGGGAGAACCGGGCAGCAACCTTAGTGTACGGATCCGGGGCGGCAATTCCCTCCAGGGAAGTAACGAACCCCTGTACGTGGTAGACGGTTTCGCATTATCCGGTTCTCCCAATGCCATTGGGCCGGACGATATTGAGTCAATGGAGATACTGAAAGACGCCTCTGCTACGGCTATTTACGGATCAAGAGGGGCGAATGGTGTGGTTCTTATTACCACCAAGTCGGGAAAAACAGGCAAAATGAAGGTGTCTCTCGACAGTTATTACGCGATACAGCAGGTGAATAAGAAGCTGGACCTGTTGAACGCTACGGAATTTGCCATATTGGCCAATGAAAGGGCGAAAAACGATGGTTTCGCCCCGTATTTCACAGAGGAGGAAATAAAGGGCTTCGGAGTGGGTACCGACTGGCAGGATATTATGTTCAGGGCGGCGCCCATGCAGAGTCATACGCTTTCCTTATCCGGAGGAAATGAAAATACCCGGTATTCCGTTTCCGGGAATTTTTTCGACCAGGAGGGCATCATTGTGGGTTCGGGATACCGCAGGGGAAGTTTCCGCGCAAACCTCAACCAGAAATTGAATGAAGCCCTGAACCTCTCCTACAATTCTATCCTGACGCAGATCAGCCGGAGCCAGATCCTTTCTGATAACGGCCAGAAGGGCAGTACGGTCACCTCGGCCACTTTGGGCTCGCCTCCTACCATTGCGCCTTATGACAGCGACGGGAACTACAGTTTTATCAAGCCGTACGCGTTCAGTCCCAATGGCCTTGAAAACCCCCTCGCCCTGGCATTGGAGCGAGATCAGTCTAACCGGGAGTTTTACATGCTCAACAACCTGGCTTTTACCTACCGTATCAACAGCAAATGGCTGTTCAAAACCTCGGCAGGTGTAGAAAACAGCTCTGTACGTGCCGATATGTTCTCTTCCTCTGTGATCACCACCACACCTACCGGTTCGGCAACGGTCAATTATCTGAATCGCTTCAATTTCCTGAATGAAAATACCCTGAATTACTTTCCGGAACTTCCGGGAGAGCATGATCTGAATCTGCTGGGGGGAGTAACTTACCAGGAAGAAAAAAGTAGATCGTTTGCTACCGGGTCTACGGGTTTTAGTTATGAAAATCTCGGTACAGATAACCTGGGTATAGGCAGCAATCCTGTATTGCCCACCAGCACCTCGTATAAATGGATAATTTTCTCTTACCTGGCGCGGGCCAATTACTCTTACAAAGGCCGGTATTTACTGACCACAAGTTTAAGGGCCGACGGTTCTTCCCGTTTCGGGAAAAATCATAAATGGGGCTATTTTCCCTCTGCTGCCCTGGCCTGGAGAATATTGGAAGAACCGTTTATGGACGATGTGAGAGCGCTTTCCGACCTGAAATTACGCCTTTCTTACGGTGTAACCGGAAATACCGCCCTCGCTCCGTACCAGACACTCTTTACCCTTAACCCTTTGCAGACCGTGTACAACGACCAGCTGGCCATAGGGCAGCTGACGGGTAACCAGCTGACCAATCCAGACCTGCGCTGGGAATCTACCGCCCAATGGAATGCGGGGGTAGATGTGGGGATATTGAGGAACAGGTACTCGCTGACCCTGGATTATTACATCAAAAACACACGGGATTTGCTGGCGGTAGTTCCTCTTCCCCAGTCTACAGGATATGTGAATACCATCCAAAATATAGGAAAAATACAGAACAAAGGAATAGAACTTGGAATAAACGGTACGCTGATAAATGGCCGTTCTTTCAAATGGGATCTGACGCTTAATTTTTCAAGAAACAGGAGCCGGGTGGTGCAATTGGCGGGCGGAAGCGATATCCTCGGAACCGTATTGCAGCAACCCCTCTCTGCGGCCGTGAACCTGATTAGGGAAGGAGAGCCCATCGGTGTATTCTACGGATACCTGGAAGACGGGCTGAACGAAACCGGGGCCATCCGATACAAGGACCTGGATGGAGACGGGGCCATCACACAGGCGGACAAAACCGTCATAGGCAATCCGAACCCCCATTTTCTCTATAATCTCAGTTCCAATATTTCGTTCAAAGGGTTGACATTAACCATGTTTTGGTTAGGTAAGAAGGGCGGAGATATCTTCAATGCCAATCTCACCAACCAGGCCAGCAGCATGTATTTCGGGGAGAATCAGATCAGGGATGTGTATGAAAACCGGTGGACACCGGAAAACCCCAATCCCCAGGCGAAATACCCCAGAATCAGCGCGAATACTTCGTTTAGGGAATCGGATAGGTACATTGAAGACGGCTCATTTTTACGCCTTAAGAATATACTACTGAGCTATTCTCTGCCCGTTCAAAAACTGAGCTGGTTAAGCAAAGCGGAAATTTACGTAAGCGGTCAAAATGTGGTGACCTTCACGAAATATTCCTGGTTTGATCCCGAAATGAATACGCTGGGCGGCTCCAATTCCATATCCATAGGAGTTGACCAGACGGGTTATCCTACCGCTAAAACCTTTACGGCTGGCACCCGCTTAACCTTCTAAGTTAGAAAATAATCTGAAACAGCTCAATTATTATACAGATGAAAAAGATAGTAACATATTTATTCCTATGTCTTTATATGGGTCTCTTTTCCTGCAAAGGACTACTCGAAGAAAACCCGGACAGTTTTTTGGTGAGTAATAACTTTTACAAAAATGCGGCAGACGCCAACTCGGCGGTAAATGCCATATCGGCTACCCTGAGAGCGGATGCTCTCTACCGGTTCCGTTACTTGGTGCATACCACGGCATTTGAAGACTACGCCTCCGGGCAGGGCGTGTATATTCCCTTGTCGCAATACCAGATCTCCTCATCGGTGATAGGAATCACAGACGGCTTCTGGACAGGCTTTTACAAGACTGTAGACGCTGCTAACCGGGCTTTAAAGTATATTCCGGCTATAGATATGAACGAAACGGATAAACAGAGGCTTCTGGGAGAGGCGTATTTCTACAGGGCGTATGCGTATTATCACTTGGCCAAGAATTTCGGAGCGGTGCCGATCCGGACCGAACCTACGGAAGACTTATCGCGTATTGGCGGGAAGAGAGAATCGCTGGCTAAGGTGTATGAACAGGTGATTGCCGACCTGAAAAATGCGGAAATAGCGCTCCCTTCGTCCCAGACCGAGGTAGGTCGCCCTACTTCTGGTGCTGCAAAAATTATGCTGGCCGATGTGTATCTTAACCGGGAACTTTGGAACGAAGCCCGGGATAAGGCCGAAGAAGTGATTACCTCAGGCATTTATTCCCTGGTACAGGTCAGCAGTTCATCGGAATTTGATAAGATTTTCGGCGTAGATGTCATCTCATCTCCCGAGGAAATATTCACGATAAAATTCCAGCGCAGTTCAGGTGGAGGCTCGTTTTTGCCTCAGTTCTATCATTTGGTGACCAGCCAGTGGGCTACCACGGGGTTTGGCACTTTCTTCGGGTTTCCGCAGTACCCTTTGATCAGGGACTGGCCTGCAGACGACTTGAGAAAAGCGTTCAACTTGTATACCGAAGGGCCGAATAAGCAGGGACAAATAGTAGAGAACAGTGTTACCCAGCCTATACGCTTCGGAAAATTCAAGGATTCCGGGGCGCCTGCATCCGCTACGCATGCTGTAGATTTCCCCATCTATCGTTACCCTGAAGCCTTGTTGATTTATGCAGAAGCGGCGGCAATGGCAGCTGACGGGCCCACAGACCAGGCGCTGGAGCGGCTGAATCAGGTACGCCGGAGAGCCTATGGGTTCAATCCGGGCAGCAGCTCACCGATAGACTACACCAAAGATGGCCATACCCGGGATAGTTTCAGAGACCTGGTTTTAACCGAAAGGGCGTATGAGTTTATGGTGGAAGGGAAAAGGTGGTATGATCTGTTGAGAACCGGAAAGGCAAAACAGGTAATCAAAGAGGCAAAAGGAATTGATATTGAAGAAACGGTATTTCTGATGCCTGTTCCTAAACAGGAAATCGACAATAATCCCGATATTTCGCCGGAAGATCAAAACCCCGGTTATTAACGACTTTAATTTTATATCGTATGAAACAAACCATGATGTTAAAACTGGTATTTTGCCTGGGAATACTTTTTCCCGGATTTTCGCAGAAGGAAAAGCAACCCAATGTGATCGTCATTCTTGCTGATGATCTGGGCTATGGAGATCTGGGTTGCTACGGGCATCCTACCATTATGACCCCCGAGTTAGACAAAATGGCCGGAGAGGGGATGCGGTTTACCCAGTTCTATGCGGGTGCTACTGTTTGTACGCCCAGTCGTGCGGCTTTAATGACCGGACGGCTTCCTGTGAGAACGGGGGTGTACGGAAAAGGAGATGTTTTCCGTTTAAACTCGGCTACAGGCTTACCGTTAAAAGAAAAGACCATAGCCGAAATGCTGAAAGAAAAGGGATATTCCACCGGCATCATCGGGAAATGGCACCTGGGAAGTGTTAAGGAATACCTGCCTACCCGCCAGGGCTTCGACTACTGGTTCGGCACACCTTATTCCAATGATATGGGCAAGGTTTTTATTACCCGGCCTGATCCTTCCTTACCTATTCCGGCAGGACCCCGGCCCAATGCCCCCGATCTTCCCCTGTACCGGAACGAAACGGTGGTAGAATATGAACCCGACCAGCGCTACCTGACCAAAAGATATACGGAAGAGGTGATAAAATTCATTACCGAAAACAAGAATAAGCCTTTTTTTGCGTATTATGCGAGTAATTTCCCCCATACGCCTCTGTATGCCTCCCCCGATTTTGAAGGGAAGAGCGGCCGGGGGATTTATGGAGATGTGGTGACGGAGCTGGACTGGAGTGTAGGCCAAATATTGCAGACTTTGAAAGACCTTGGGCTAGACCAGAATACGCTGGTCATTTTCACCAGTGATAATGGTCCCTGGCTGTGGCATAAAGACCACGGAGGCTCGGCCGGCTTGTTGTACGAAGGGAAAAACTCTACGTGGGAAGGCGGTCTTCGGGTGCCAGGAATAGCCTGGTGGCCGGGAAAAATCAAAGCCAATGTGACCAGTACGGCCTTATTTAGTGCTATGGATATCTATACCACGGTAGAAAGGCTTACAGGGTCTGCGCCGGATCGTTCGGTGGTGCGGGACGGTATAGACCAAACCGACGTGCTGTTCGGTAAAAAGGAGAATGTGAGGGAAACAGTAGCGTATTATATCAACGAAAACTTGCAGGCGATCAGGAAGGGGGTGTGGAAAGCACATTTTATAACCCATCCTTCTTACTCCCCCGAACCGCCTAAGGTGCTGGACACACCGCTACTGTATCACCTCGAAAATGATCCGGGAGAAAAATACGATGTAGCGAAGCAGTTCCCGGAAATAGTAGCAGAATTAACGAAGCTTTATCAACAACAAAAAGAATCGGTGGAGATACCGGAATCGGAAATCGAAAAAGTATTACCGGGTAAATAATGGAGTATTATGAGGTGGGCGTTTATCGTATGTTTTTTTATTGTTTTGTCTTGTCAAAAACCGGCGGAAACGGTTCCGGGTATGGTGCTGGTCAAAGGGGAGGCGTCTGATTTTATGATGGATGTATCCCCGGTTACGGTAGCGCAGTTCAGGGAGTTTGTCCGGGAAACAGCCTACATCACCGAAGCCGAGCGTTTTGGTGACGGGGGGGTGTTTGATTTCACCACAGGGCAATGGGACCTGGTGAAGGGGGCGAGCTGGGAGTACCCGACGGGCCCGGAGGGAGAAAAAGCGGCAGATGACCACCCGGTTACCCAGGTATCCTGGAATGACGCTCAGGCCTATTGTCAGTGGGCGGGAAAACGCCTGCCTACCAGCGAGGAGTTTGTGCTGGCGGAGAAAAACGGAAAGAAAAAGTATGACAAGACCTATACCTGGGGCGATGATTTCGTAGAGAACGGGGCCTACAAAGCCAATTTCTGGCAGGGAACCTTCCCGGTACACAATACGGTAGACGACGGCTTTCTGACCACTTCACCGGTAGGGTATTTTGGAAAAAACGCCCTTGGCCTCACCGATATGGGGGGAAATGTATGGCAATGGTGCAGTGACGACTCGGGCCTCCGCCCCGGAGAGAAAAACCAAAGGGGCGGATCCTTTCTATGCGATCCGGGAGTATGCCATGGCTTTAAGGTGGGCGGAATCTCCTCTTCCACACCTGAAACCAGCCTTATGCATGTAGGATTCCGGTGCGTAAAAGACGCGTGAATGTTTAAGAGATCAATTAATAAGAGATAAAGACTATTGGATCACATGCCTTTATTTCTAAGAATCCTGTTCGGAAAGATTTATCCGGCTGAAAGTTTCCGGAGTAATATTCAAAAAGGAGGCAATATGTTTTTTGCTTATTCTTTTTGCAAGAAGTGGATACCTTGAAAGAAACAGTTTTAACCTCGAAGAAGCAGGCTTTATTTTCCAAAGTTCGGAACGATATTCAAAACGTATAAGAACATGTTCCAGAATGAGTAAATTCAAATTTAGTAATTCCGGAATTTTATTAACAAGAATTTTAAAGCTACTTTTTTCAATACATATTGTATCGCAATCTTCCAGAGCCTCTACTATTCTATCTGAAGGATTTCCAGAGTGAAATGAAACGGAAGAATAAAAGAAATTTCCCTCAGCAACAATTTGTGTGGTTAAATCCTCTCCACTTTTGCTTATAAAAAACTCTCTTATCAGGCCATTTACTATAAAGAATATTTTGTCATTTTGTTCTCCCAAAGATAGTAGAATTTCGTTTTTTAAGTATTTTTTCTTCTTTAAGTGAGGAATTATCAAATTAAAAGTATCCTTATCGATAGAAACATGTTTACGGATCTCTTTAAAGATGGGGTCAAATGAATTCATAATTATTATGGGGAAAATGGTAAATTTAGTATTGTATTGAATTTTCAGAGAGGGTTCACTCTCTTCGCTTTTTAAATATTATTTCTTTGTCACTTTTCCATATTAGTGTATCATTACGCAGGGTATATGTCCAGGTACCTACCAAAAGGGTCTTTATTGCATGATCATATTCATTCATATTTCCCTGATAGCTGTCTGTAATATACTTGATAATTATTTCTTCCGGATTTGCAATTTTATAAACCATTGTCAGCTTACCATTTTCATCTTTTGTTGCGTTTATATAGCCATGACAGGCCTGGTTTTCATTGTTGGCGATCTTTTTGGAAGCATTACAGCTCAGGTGTAAAAAATTTAAAGGGGCAGATGTTTCGGGTGAAATGCTTATCACATCCCATACACCCCTGATAGTTTGGTATTCATGATAAATGGTATTATCTCTGCATCCGCCTATTATAAATACGAGTAATAGGAGCAAATTCTTTTTCATAGCAGTACAGTTTTATGAATTTCATAATTAGAGAATGAACCGAAGAGACCTATAGCTCCCCCGTCAATATTATATTCCAGGAATACGGGTGCTTCAAAATGTTTTAAAAATTCGGTTCTGTTTTGTATAACGTCCAGCTTTCTGATAAAGTTGTAAGCTGCTGGGTCATAGGAATTATGAGAAAAGTATAAATCTGCTTTTTTAGCATTATACGGAACAGTAAAGTTACCATCCTCAAGTACAATTCTTTCTCCATTGAAATAAGTATCCTGTGTATCCAGTGGGCCTCCGGCATTCCCCCAGTAGAAACCTGTGCGTAAATTTATATCAAACTCCACGTTGGAAAGCACTCGGTAAAAGCCCTGCTGTCTACCTGACTTTTGCCATTCAAGGCTAAGAGTTGCCAGACTATTTGAAACAGAAACATCGGACAGTACCGGGACATATTTATCCGGAATCCGCGTTTGAGCAGACAAGTTTTTATTATCAAATGAAATTTTCAAATAGTAAGTTTCTCCGTTTTTGATAAATCCATCATTTCTGCAATCGTATTTTTTAGTGCGGGAGTTTAATTTTAATTCCACAGAATCTGTAGGAGAGAATATAAACACTTTAGCATTCGGGATGTACTTTCCGGAGTCGAGGGGAATAAAATCGGCACGCCTGTATACCTTGGCGATAAATACTTCAATGAGGGTGTCCTGAGGCGATATCAGACTATATACTGATGTGTCGGGAATATCAGGAGTGTCTTCAACTTCCATACAGGAGAGTGTGGAAATGGTGCTAAATAAGAACATCAGGAGCTTTTTCATATGGATCAAAATTTAAAATTATAGCTTATAGACGGAAGAATAGGAATCAACCATTGCCGTTTAAGAACAGGTCTGACAGTTCTTTGAGATAAGTCAAAAGTATTTTCAATGCTGTAAGTGTATGGGTTTTTACGATTATAGAGATTGTAAATAGTAAAATCCCAGAAGTTTTTAAGCTTTTTATCTTTTAATGTAATTCCTACATCCATACGGTGATAATGTTCTGTGCGGAAGTTATTAAACCCGGAATAAACTTCCAGGTAGTTGTAATAAGGATCTTCGCGGAAAAACATAGCATCAGCAACAGACAGAGGATTTCCGGACATAAAAACAAAATTTGAGCTGAAACTTAATCTGTTACTGATCTTATATTTGCCGGTAAATTCCAAAATATGTCTTCTGTCCTGTCGGTTATAAAAGGCTTTTCCATCATTTAGGTCATCAAACTTTGAAACCGACCACGACAGGGTATAACCGCTCCAAAATGTAAACCGGCCATTTGTTTTCTCGGCCGCAAGTTCATAGCCATAATTCCATGATTTTCCCTGCGTGAGTATGTTTTCCCATAAAAAAGGATCCCGGTTACTTAAATTGGTTATTCCGAGAAAACTAACCCCGCTTTTATATTCATTATTCCCGGTAATCCATTTATAATAGGCATCCAAGTTGAAGTTCCAACCCGGTTTATTGTAATTCATATTAATACTCAGTATGTCAGACTGAGACGGTTTTAGCACCTTGTTTGCAGGAATCCAGATATCTGTGGGGAGACCATTGCCCGTATTGGAAACCAAATGAATATATTGATTCATTTTAGAATAAGCACCGCTTAAGGTGAGATGATCTGAGAGATGGTAGCCAATCATTCCTCTCGTTTCAGGATTGAAAGAACGTGTAGATGTAAAATAAGCCAACCTTAATCCGGTTTCATAAAATAAGCGATGCTTCTTTCCTATAAAATTAAGATACAAAGCTCCTTCATGAGCACTTTGTTGTGGTGAATTTTGCTGTATATTTTCTTCACCCGTTCTGTTAGAGGCGTAATAGAAATCACGTGGGGTGAATTGATAGAAGGAATTTTTCGCACCCCATTTTAGTAATAGTGTGGGGCGAAGATAGAAATCATTATCAAGCTTAACTGTAAAATCGTGAATATCTGAATACAATCTCAACCGGTTAAACCGCGGTGGGTCGTAGTAGTCCTGTTCTGTTCCCTCGGTATACTTCATATAGTATTTGCTGTAGATTAGAGAGAGGTTAAGGAAGTAATTAGGTTTTAGAACGGAATTCAAGCGGGAAGTGAAAGTAGAATTTGACCACTTCAGGTCGGTGTTGTTCAGAAGATAACTGTCACGACGAGGAATTTTATTTTTCTGATAAAAGAGATCTTCCCCTGTATAATAGCTGAAAAACACCTGGTTTGAGGGGTTAAGAATAAAATTAGCTTTGGCATTGAAATCCATAAAGTAATAACCGGTCTTTTCCCGCTCTGATTGAAAGGGGAGAATCAAGAGGTCTGCATATGTTCGTCGGCCTGAAAGAATAAAAGAAGATTTACCCTTTTTAATCGGCCCTTCTGCCATTAGCCGGGAAGTAATCAGGCCAATTCCCCCCTCTATCCCATAAGATTCTTTATTACCTTCTTTCATTTTTACATCCAGTACGGAAGATAGTCTGCCACCATACTGAGAAGGGAAAGCTCCTTTATAGATTTCAGCCTGGCTTACAGGGTCAGGATTAAAGGTGGAGAAAAAGCCGAAAAGATGATTGCCGTTATAAACAACAGCCTCGTCCAGAAGGAGCAGATTCTGGTCTTTATTACCTCCCCTGACGGAAAAGCTGGCACTGCCTTCGCTGATTTCCTGTATACCCGGGAGCAACTGGAAAGCTTTTAAAGGATCTTTTTCGCCGAGTAACAGAGGGATCTCCCGGATTTTGGCGCCCGTCAGTTTAAGTTTTCCAGGTTCTTCGGGGTTATGTAATTTAGCAGCCGATACTTTTACTTCTTTAAGAGAATGTATTTCAGGATATAACAGCAGGGTTACAGGACTACCTATCGCAAGGGAATCTGTCGAAAATTGTATGGATTCATATCCTAAAAAGGAAACTGTAATAATATTCGTTTCTTCGGTAAGCTTTAATGAAAAGAACCCGTAATGGTTGGTTTGGACGACCTGGTTCGTATTCCTATTTTTTACTATAACCCCGGCCAGAACTTCTTTGCTGTTGCCGTCTTTTACGAAGCCAAAGACTTGAGCGTACCCTTTGCCTGCAATGAAAAAAAAGATAATGTAGAATAAAGGTCTCATATAAAATAAAAAATGAGTGGCGGACTACTCATGTTAAAATAAAAAGGCTAGGGCAGCGGGATAAAATCTATTTCTATGCTATCATCTGACTCATAGTCCCACCAGGCTACTCCCCAGCGGTTATAGTCTGATTCTGTACCAAAACGGGTAAATTTTGGCCCATCGATATCAATAGCATCAACGTGATTATTATTGAGCTCTATCAGCCAATCGGCCCTCTTTGTCCAGAACACCCCTCTTGTTTGTTCTCTTAGCCATACCATTTTGCCGGAGGAACCAGAGCCAGGAGTATATAATTTAGAAATTACGGCCAATTCACACCATGGCAAGGATGTCTGTTGTCTATAAGAAAATGCACTCGACCTAAGTTTTGACAGGTTGTCAGCATTGTCTCTGGGTTGTATTGAAAATATATAACCGACATCGTTACCCCTTAATTTTTTTGATGCCAAATCGTAGTATACACCATCCGGATCAATATACTCTAAACTTTCCGTTCTTAAATTTTTATCGGAATTATTCAGTCGGTTAGAGGTTTCTTTTTTTAGAAGTTTTTTTGCCTTATCAACCTCTGCCTGGTTGACGCCATCAAAAGAAATCTCAAAAGTTTTAAAATAATCATTTAATATTTCCTGTGATACTGCGCCAAAAACTACCTCAATGCTACTTCCTGTAAGCGGGTCATTATATACTTTTTTAATTTTATACAATTTTCCCAGAGCTTTCTGTGCAGTAGCTATATTTCCCTCAGAATCAAGCATAAAAACTTCATTCGTTATACCACTTTCTAAAACAGGTTCATCCGTAATCGTAGAGCAGTTCATAAAAAAGAAAGAAGTACAGATGTAAATAAGAAATTTTCTCCTAGTTTTACATGTTTTATTGTAAATGAAACAAATAAGGGTCCCGGTGTCCGCCAAGATTGCCGGGAACCTTTTCTTCACAAAGGAAAGTAAAAATGTTATAATCAAAATTGACAAAAGTCAATTCAGGGAGAAAAATATACTACTTTCAAAAGAATGAGCTCAATTCATTTCGCCCCATGCAGTAATCACCAGCTTCCTTCCCGTATCGTAATTGCGGTGTTCGCCCAGGTAGATGCCCTGCCATTTGCCGAGGTTTAGCTTACCGCCAGTGATGGGAATCTGCAGGCTGTTTCCCAGGATAGACGACTTAAGGTGACCGGGCATATCGTCAGGCCCTTCGTAATTGTGCTGATACCACGGAGCGTTTTCGGGAACGGATACATTGAAATGTTCTTCAAAATCAGCCCTTACCGTAGGATCGAAATTCTCATTGATGGTAATGCTGGCCGAAGTATGTTTGATGAAAACATGCAGAGTACCTACCGTAATTTGGGAAATTTCAGGCAATGCGCCGACTACCTGATCGGTGATGAGGTGAAAGCCTCTTTTCTGAGGTTTCAGCTTTATTTCTTTCTGAAAAAATCGGGTCATATACGAAAAAAGACAGATCGTCTGTTTTTGTGCGGTACAAAAATAGACAATCTGTCTTAATATCAAAGGCAGATCAGGCTTCTCCTATTGGTCCCCCGAAATTCATGGGGAAGGGAACCGGCTCATTCGACTGGCGGATTTCACCGAATGTATCCTCGTATTTCCGGATATTATCTTCCAGGGCATGCAGTAAACGCTGGGCATGCTCAGGGGTCAGAATGATCCGTGATTTTACCTTGGCTTTGGGTATTCCGGGCATCAGACGAATAAAATCTACCACAAACTCACTGTTGGAATGGGCAATCATGGCCAGGTTTGCATAGATTCCCTCCGCAACATCTTCCGTGAGTTCAATATTGATTTGGTTTTCTTCCTGCATCTTTTTCTGTTTCATACCCAAAACTAGTAAGAATATGTTTAAATCGCATACATGAGATTTAACATTTATTTTTTCAAATATTTCTCCAGGAACTGATCCTGTTCCCACAGAAGGTGGAGAATATTCTCCTTCGCGGCATAGCCGTGGCTTTCTTTGGGCAGAATCACCATACGTGCCGGGGCGCCCAGTCCTTTCAGCGCCTGGAAATACCGCTCGGTCTGAAGGGTGAAGGTGCCGGGGTTATTGTCGGCTTCACCATGCACCAGCAGGATAGGCGTTTTCATCTTGTGGGCGTTCATGAAGGGCGACATGGTATTGTATACTTCGGGGGCGTCCCAGTAATTCCGTTGTTCCCTCTGGAACCCGAAAGGCGTGAGTGTACGGTTATAGGCCCCGCTCCGGGCTATACCGGCAGCAAAAAGATTGGAATGTGTCAGCAAATTTGCTGTCATAAAAGCTCCATAGGAGTGTCCTCCCACCGCCACGCGTTTGGTATCAATGTATCCGAGGGCATCTACCGCCTGGATGGCGGCTTCGGCATTGGCTACCAGCTGTTGCACAAAGGTGTCGTTGGGTTCTTTACCGTTTTCGCCCACAATAGGGAACGCAGCGTCATTCAGCACGGCGTATCCGCGGGCTGCCCAGAACACAAACGAGCCGTAAGACGGAAAAGTAAACTGGTTGGGGTTAAGGGCAGATTGTCCGGCGCTGTTTTTGTCCACAAACTCCTGAGGATAGGCCCAGATCAGGAGGGGAAGTTTCTCTTTTTTAGACTTGTCGTAATTCGCGGGGAGGTAGAGCGTTCCGGAGAGGTCTACACCGTCTTTCCGCTTATAGCGAATCACCTCTTTGTGCAGGTTCTCCAGTCCTTCAAACGGGTTTTTGAAGTGCGTGATCTGCATGGGAGCGATTCTTTTGGTGATATTTCTCAGGTAATAATTGGGGTATTCGGTGGCCGACTGGATCATCACCAGCACTTCTCCGGTTTTAAAGTCTTCAATGGAAAGAATATTTTCCAATTTATCGGTGTAGGAAGACTGGTACAGGCGCTGGGTTTTTAAGGTACTCCAGTCCAGTTCATCGATAAAAGGGAACTGTCCTTCTTTCGTATGCCCGGGTCCGATCAGGAAGCTCTTGCCGTTTTCGATGGCGAGTACATTACGACCGTATTGGTTTCTGATGGTCTCAAAGCTCCCGGGATTGGCGTAAATATCCTGGGAATTTCTATCGGAAATGAGCCGTGGCTCGGCCGAAGACGAGGGGTCAAATACAAACTGGCGTGTGCTGCGGGTATCGTACCACTGGTCGTTCAGTACAGCCAGTTTTTCGTTGCCCCAGAGAATGCCGGCATAGCGTTGCCCGGTTTTGACCAGGGAGGTTGCGGGTTGATCGAAGGGGGCCTTCCATGTAAATACTTCATCGCGGTGATCCACTTTCTTCGCCGGATCGCCTCCGTCAAGGGCTTCTACATACACCAGGGTGGCCGGTTGATCGGCCCGCCAGTTCATGCTCCTTTTTCCACTTCGCACGGCCATGAATCCTTTGGGAAGGATCTCGTTCAGCGGCAGTTCATTCACTACTTTTACCTGTTTCCCGTTTTGGTCATACACCACAGATTTTTGGGGGAAACGGCTGTAGGGTACAATGTACGAGAAGGGTTTTTGCAGGATAGAGACCATCACGTACTTCCCGTCGGGAGAGAACGATTCATTGGTGTAAAGTCCGGCAGGAAGAAACGCGGTTTTCTTTCCCGTAAGATCTACTTTATACAGTTCGGAGGTGATGAGGGTCTCAAAATTTTCTTCATCGGCCGGGTTTTTCAGGAGGTCCTGGTAGGTACGGTTTTGGGAGGCCTTGCCGTCAGCGGTAGAGATGATGGGGCCGGTGGGCAGGCTCACTTCGGTGTTGATCAGGGCCTTCCTTTTGGCGGGAAGGTATTTGACCAGCAGGCTTTTGCTGTCGCGGTACCAGCTGATGGGGTTGCCGGTATTGGCATTCAGGTGACCCGTGCCTACTTTGCGGGCCTGGGCGGTGGCCAGGTCAAGCAGCCATAGCTCTACCCCGGTGTCGGCCGTATGGGTGAAAGCGATCCGGGTTTCGTCGGGAGACCAGGTCAGGTACCCAATTTTCGGGTTCTGAGGCAGTCCTTTCACCTGGATTTCCTGGCGGTCTTTCACCTTTCTTACTTTCAGGTTATTCAGATAGGTAATGGAGCTGGAGATATTGGTGGTAGGATTGATCCTTAACCCCCCCAGGCGAAGTTCGTCCTGGTTCAGTTCATCGAGGGTTTTGTAGGTATTCCGGTAGGTAAAGAGCATGTATTCTTTTTTGGAATCCATGGATACCGAGGGCGGTCTTTCGTAATCTACGAGGTCCAGGATTTCTTTGGGAGGCTTCTGGTATTCCAGGTTTTCCTGGGCATAGGTGCTAAACGCAATGGCCCATACAAGTAACAGGGAGAATAGTTTGTTCATCAGTATAAAATTTAGGTGATAGCCCTGACAGACCGCGGAAGTCGCAGGACTATTTCATACACAGTTAATAGAATTTGTCTACCAATTTATACAAAAAGAAATTCCCGCCAAAAAAGAGTAGGCGTAACGGGATATTTCCGAGATATATACTGGGTTAAAGGTCTTTGTTCAGGGCTTTGTACGCTACGTCGTGAATTTTCTGACGGGTCTTGTTCCGGATCAGCTTCTGGTTAGAGGCCGAAGGGTATACCCGGTTAGATAGGAACACGAAAATCAGTTCTTCTTCGGGGTCTACCCATACGCAGGTGCCGGTGAAACCGGTATGCCCGTAGGTTTTATCGGAGGCGTAGCGCGATACGGTGCCGTCGCCAGGGCCCGAGGGCTTGTTCCAGCCCAGTCCACGGTGACTGATCTTCGACTGCCCGCGGGTAAAGAAGTCTATGGTTGCTTTGGAGAAAAACTGGCGGTCGTCATACGCACCTCCGTTCAGGTTCATCTGCATCAGTCGGGCGAGGTCCCAGGCGTTGGAGAAGAGGCCGGCGTGGCCGGCTACGCCACCGAGCAGGGCCGCGTTCGGGTCATGAACCGTACCCTGCACCGCCGTCTGCCGGAAGTCGCCCGACACCTCGGTAGGAGCAATCAGCTCTTTGGGCTTGTCCCGGAAAACATTGTACATCAGGTTATGCAGGCCCATGGGTTCGTAGATGTTTACGCCCACGTAGGCGTCAAGGCTGCGCCCGCTTACCCGTTCTACCAGTTTTTGAAGGAGGAGGAGGCCCAGGTCGGAATAGACATACTTTGAGCCGGGAGAATTGGAGAGGGTACTTTTCTCTACCCAGGAAAAAACCGAGTCTTTGACTACGGGATTCACGGCCAGGTTATCCGCGATCTTCAGGTATCCGGGCAAGGTAATATCCGATGAAAAATAATACGGATTAAGACGTTCGCTCCCGAACCGCGTGCTTTCGTAAAAAGGCACAAAAGCTCTTAAGCCGGCCTGATGCAGCAGGATATCCCGTATGGTAATGCGGCTTTTATTCGTATTTTCGAGCTCAGGAATATAAAACGAGAGATTTTTTTCAATGTCAATAAGTTTCTGATCATAGAGCATCATCACGGCCTGTAGGGTGGAGGCCACTTTGGTGACCGAGGCCAGATCATAAAGGGTATGACGGGTAACGGGCTCGCCATAGGTATATTTCAGGTTGCCGAACCCTTCGTAATACACTACTTTTCCTTTGCGGGCCACCAGTACCTGGCATCCGGGAAACTCTTCCGCCTGTATGGCCGCCAGGGAAATACGCCGGATCTCCTTCAACTTTTCAGCGTCCATGCCCACTTCGGAAGGCATAGCGAAACCTAGCCTCTGGAAACTTTCAATTTCATAGCCGTAGTCCAGTTTCCCGTCAGCAGAGAGCGTATTTACCGGCACTTTCCCACTGGCGGAGTTCACGCCGAAAAGCACATTGGCGGCCGCCATCTGGGCTTCGTCTTCGTCTTCAAAACCGCATACTACCGTCTCAAATTCATCGAAAAACTTTAAGCTATAGGGGTTCCCGAATACACAGACCACCAGGCGCGATCTTTTCTGAAGGTCTCTCAGCAGGTTCAGGGTAGGTTCGGTGATGCCGTAATCCAGTTTTTCCGATTGCCTGATCTTGTGAATACTCACAATTACCAGGTCGTTTTTGACCGCCTCGTCAGCAATGGCCTGCCAGTCGGCTTCGCCTGCCGGTTTATCCGGAAGCAGGTAAGGCGTCACATTGCCGTACAGTTCCAGGGTACTCTGAAAAAGGTTGCCGGGGTCGCCTCCCACCGCTATAGAGGCCATTTCCACCGTAGCAAGTCCTTTGATCGGAATCAGTCCGAATTCATCGCGGGTAACGGTCACGGCCTCGTTATAGATCAGTTGGGTGAGTTCTTTACTCTTATCGTTATCCAGGTCTTCGGCGATGTTCCTCAGGTTAACAGGCTGGTATTGATTAAGGCCCACCCAGAACTTGGATTTGAGGATTCTCTTCACGCTTTCGTCGAGTTCCTCTTCGGTGATTTCGCCGCTGATACAGGCATCCAATACCGCTTTATAGGCTTTATCAATGTGGGAAGTCTGCAATAGCATATCGTTTCCGGCCTTGAAAGCGCGAACTTCGGCTTGTCCCACAGGAAAGCTCCGAAGCAGTCCCCGCATATTCAGGGCGTCAGAGATCACAAGTCCTTCGAAGCCCATTTCTCCGCGGAGGAATCCCTTAATTACCTTTTCCGAGACGGTGGCGGGTACGCCATTGTCGAGGGCGGGTACATTCAGATGGCCGACCATCACCGAGGCTACGCTGTCGCGGATCAGGGCGCGGAAGGGTGCCGACTCCACTTCGCGGATATGCGAGAGGCTGTGGTGGAGTACGGGCAGGGCATAGTGAGAGTCTACATTCGTGTCTCCGTGTCCGGGAAAATGCTTGGCGCTGGTCATCACGTGCTGTTTTCGGTGGCCCCGCACAAAGGCGGAAGTCAGCTCGGATACGTTTTCCACGGATTCACCGAAAGAACGGTAGTTGATCACCGGGTTTTTCGGATTGGAGTTGATATCGGCCACCGGCGCGAAGTTAAAATGTACGCCGATACGCCTGCATTGACGGGCAATTTCCTCTCCCACCTGTTCGGCCAGGTCAGTATCGCGGGCCGCACCGATGGTAATGGCTTTCGGAAAGGAGTAGGTATTGTTCAGGCGCATCCCGAGGCCCCATTCGGCATCCAGGCCTACCAACAGCGGTATTTTGGCTGCCGACTGGTAGCGGTTAGTCAGTTCCGCCTGTTTCAGGGCATTTCCCTGGAAGAAAGCCACCCCGCCCAGGTGATATTTCCGGATCTGGTTTTCTACGATCTGGTAATCGGCTTCACGCTTATTGGAATATACTGCTATCATAAACAGCTGCCCTACTTTTTCTTCCAGGGTCATTGACGACAGGAGTTTTTCCGTCCAGGCACTTTGTTTTTCCAGGTAGGAGGGGTCGGGCGAGGTCATTTTTACCGGGCGGCGTTCAGGCACGGCCCCGGTCATCAAAAGCAGAAAAATACAGGAACAGAAATATCGTAACATGAAATTTAAAAAACAGAAAGAATCAATAGCAGGATGAGCCTGATTATACCTATCCAACGAAACAATTCGCAAAAAAGGGCTTTAGAAATGGAAAATAAAAGGTTTGATAGAAAGTTTTTGAAAAAACGTATATTTGTAGTAAACAAATTCTTACCGGCAATGAAAGCAATTCTATTGACAATGGGCTTAGGGAGCGTTTTGTGTACAGGAATGGCGCAGAACGTGAATGTACTGGTAACCGATATTCGGGAAGAAAGGCGATTGGATCAGAAAGACTCGAACCTTGAGCTGAGTCTGAAGATAAACGGACTGACGATTAATGACGACCGGAAGGTCAAGATAGGGAGTGTGACGAAGGCCACCGATAACCTGGGCAATGCCCTGGAGCAGGTGGTGAATTCGTTTGATGGCGATTATACCACATATAACGACATACGGTTAAAGCTGGAGGCGCCTCCGCGCAATGCCACGCACCTGACCGAGGTAGTGGCTACGTTGAAGTATTTTACCCCTACTAAGGAAAACAAAGGAATACTGGAGATTACCAAACCTCTGGATAAATACAATACTAACCTCCTGAAAGGCCAGAAAACGGACGCCACCATGATCCTGATCGATGAAGAGAGGCTTAAGAAGTTAAAAGAGGAAAACGAAGCCGCGTACAACAAAGAGATGGAAAAATTCAGGAAAGAAAACCCGGAGGCCGAAAAGATGGGTGACCTTATTGGTGGCTTAAAAGGCTTTTTTGAGTCCTTGTTTGATTACGGCTCCTATGGCCCCAGTGCTACTTTCCTGGTCGATGACCCGGCAGGGAAAATAGTGGCGATAAACTTCTATGATGAGTCAGGCCAAAAGATGAATAACGGGTGGTTTTCTTCGGGAAACCAGCAAACCATTAACCTGTCTTCCCCCCTTCAAAACACCTGGAAAATAGAAATACTTATAGAAAACGCCGCCGCGGTAAAAGAGCATACCATTAAGATCGGGCAGGTGTTTCTGCCGTAGAGGGACCCCTGTGCTACTGATTCGGCCTGGCAAATCAGCTTATGTATTACAGATATTCCAACCATTTGAAGGTATTTTGAGTCTATGGAAATAAATGGCCAGAAGTGCATTATACGCTTGCTGCTTTGTTAAAAATACGGGGTTTGTATCTAAGCTGAAAGTGGTGGGATTATGAAAAATTTCGCAAGATTTTTTTTAGGCTGTTTTGTTTTGGCGATTGTGACGGTGAACTGCCAAAGGGATACCTTAGGGAAGATATTGAAAGAGGAAAGGGCACTTGTAGTCTTTTTGGGTGATCCGTCAGTAGATGGGTGCGGCTGGTTGCTTGATATTGAAAACAGCTTATATGCGCCCGTCAATTTAGAACCCGGATTCCAGGTGGATAGCCTGGCAGTTACGGTCAAATATGAAATTCAATCCGGAACCTGGAACTGCGGATGGAGGACTTCGGGGTATCAGAAGATAAAAATAAAAGAGATAAAAGTATTCCAATGAGCAGGAGCAATAAAAACAACGTAAAAAATGTGATGAAAAGCCTGATGATTGCTTTGGGATTTACAATGACTTTGTCAAGTTGTGATAGTAATCCAAGCCCTTTGACATATTCGGGATGTGACGGAAAAGAGATTGACGGCATTTTCTTTGAGTATTGCTTACTAAATTCTCAAAAGGAAGTTGCTACAAATTTTCAGGAAGGTGAAAACTTTTTTATCCAATTTACGGTGAGGAATAAAACGGGTAAAAAGTATTATTTCTATCCTCAATATGCAAATGATGAGAACAATAGTTTCTGTACCGTTTACACCGCAGATGGCCGGAAACTGGGGAAACCTTATGTACTTAGTGCTTTAAATTTTATAGGTATTGGGGGATTCCCTTTTGATCATAATGATGATTATGTGTTTGTTCAGCCTTGGGTCGATACCAGAGATTCTTCATGGATCTGGAAGCATGGAACTTATTCTAGTACGGGTCAGAACCCATTACCATCAGGAAAGTATCAGACATCTTTTAAAGAAACTTTTCGATTTAGAGAACCCTATTCTGATGATGAGTTAATAATTAAGGATGTTGAGTTTAGAATTGATTTTACTTCCAGTCAGTAGCACAATCGATACAAATATCTACAGATGCATACCCCCTGCTTCAAAGGGGCGATTAGTAGTATACTCACCAGCATTTTTGGGGGAAAATCGTCTTTCTCCTTTATAATGCGTACCTTTGCACTTTAATTTCATAATCAGATTATATGTTAACGGTATCTAACCTTTCCCTGCAATTTGGGAAACGTGTGCTTTTTGAAGAAGTGAACCTGAAATTTACCCCCGGAAACGTGTACGGCTTGATCGGGGCCAACGGTGCAGGGAAGTCGACTTTCGTAAAAATACTGGCGGGCGATATAGACCCTACTACCGGAAATATCAGCATGGACCCGGGTGAGCGGATGTCCGTATTAAAGCAGAACCAGAATGCCTACGATGAATATACCGTGCTGGATACCGTGATGCGGGGCAACGAGCGCCTGTACGAAGTGATGCAGGAAAAAGATGCCCTGTATGCCAAAGAAGACTTTTCGGAAGAAGACGGGAACCGGGCGGCAGAGCTGGAAGGCGAATTCGCAGAAATGAACGGCTGGGAGGCAGAATCGGATGCGGCGGCATTGCTTTCTGGTCTCGGGATCTCGGAAGATTACCACTACACTTTGATGTCGGAAATGAACCCGGCTGAAAAAGTGAAGGTGCTTCTGGCCCAGGCACTGTTCGGTAACCCCGATGTGCTGCTCCTGGATGAGCCTACCAACAACCTCGACATTGAATCCATCCTCTGGCTGGAAAACTTCCTGATGAACTTCAAGAATACGGTGATTGTGGTTTCCCATGACCGGCACTTCCTGGATAATGTGTGTACCTACGTTGCCGACCTCGACTTCAAGAAAATCACCCTGTATGGCGGTAACTATACGTTCTGGTATGAGTCGAGTCAGCTGGCTGCCAAACAAAAGGCGGACCAGAACAAGAAGGCCGAAGAGAAGAAGAAAGAGCTGGAGGAGTTTATCCGCCGGTTTTCGGCTAACGTGGCCAAGTCTAAGCAGGCTACCGCCCGTCAGAAGATGATTGAGAAGCTGGATATCGCCGCCATTCAGCCCTCCTCCCGGCGCTACCCTTTCATCGGTTTTAAACCGGAGCGTGAAGTGGGCGACCAGATCCTGGTGGTAGAAAACCTGAGCTATAAAAATGAAGAAGGAGAATACCTGTTCAAAGACCTCAGTTTCCAGGTAAGCAAAGACGATAAGATTGCGTTTTTAAGCAAAGACGGGCTGGCTGTGACCGCCTTATTTGATGTGTTAACCGAAAAGAAAAAGGCGGTTTCAGGCACCTTTAAATGGGGGGTGACCATTACAAAAGACTACCTGCCCAATGATAACACGGACTATTTTACCGACAGCAGCCTGAACCTGGTAGACTGGCTACGCCAATACTCTGCGGAGAAAGACGAAACCTTTATCCGCGGTTTCCTGGGAAGAATGCTGTTTTCGGGAGAAGAGGCTCTGAAGCAATGTACGGTACTTTCAGGAGGGGAAAAGCAGCGGTGCATGTTCTCGAAGATGATGCTTTCCAACTCTAACGTACTGTTGTTTGATGAACCCACCAACCACCTCGACCTGGAATCCATCCAGGCCCTGAACAAGGGGATGGAAGATTATGACAGTATTATCCTCTTTACTTCGCATGACCACCAGCTGACCAACTCGGTGGCGAACAGGGTGATTGAACTCGGCCCGAAAGGGTGCCTCGACAAGCTGATGACATTTGATGAATTCCTGACCGATGAGCGGGTGAAGGGGCAGCGCAAGGAGATTTATTAACCTGTGGTTTAAGCAAAAAAGCCCGCCGATCCGGCGGGCTTTTTTGTGGGTGTCCTAAATCGTTCAGCTTTGGGGCAGGGGCAGTTTCCAACTGCACTTGATTCTCGACTACGCGTGATTCTCGACTACGCGTGGTTCTCGACTTCGCGTGGTTCTCGACTTCGCTCGAACTGACAGAAGTCGAGAACCGTTCTTGATTAAGCATCACAAAAAAACGGCCCACTTTTCAGCGGGCCGTTTTTTTATATCCGTATGGAGGAATTACTCTTCCGTTTCGGCTTTCTTCTTGGTTGCTGCCTTTTTCTTGGAGGCGGCTTCTTCGTTTACCAGCTGATCTTTCAACGCGGCCAGAGCGGAGATATCGCCCAGGGTTGATTTTTCCGCTTCAGGAAGTTTCACTTTCTCTGACTTTCCACCTTTTTTCTTCTCAGGCTCTTGTGCCGAAGGAGCTTCCCAGGTTTTGGTATGCGAAAGTGTGATTTTCTTCTCTTCCTTGTTGAATTCGGTTACTTCGAATTTCAGTTTTTCACCTACTTCACCTACAGTTCCGTCTTCTTTCACAATTCCTTTTGGAGTCGTGATTCCCTCGATACCGTAAGGCAGCTCAAGCGTAACGGTTTTATCCGACTTGGCAATGATGCTGGCGTCATGTACTGAACCTACTTCAAAAACTTCTTCGAAGGTATCCCATGGGTTCTCTTCGATATGTTTGTGGCTGAGGGCCAGTCTTCTGTTGTCTACATCCAGTTCAAGTACCACTACCTCCAGGGTATCGCCGATCTTCACGAAATCAGAAGGATGCTTGATTTTCTTGGTCCACGACAGGTCAGATACGTGTACCAGGCCATCGATACCTTCTTCCAGTTCCAGGAACAGACCGAAGTTGGTTAGGTTTCTAACCGTCCCGGTATGGCGGGTTCCGATGGCGTATTTGGCCAGCAGATCCTGCTTGGTCCATGGATCTTCGGTCAGCTGCTTGATG
>JBEBRS010000013.1:0-31375 GCA_040394705.1 Leadbetterella byssophila | reverse complement strand
CCTAAGTCACAATCAGAAAGCGTCATCAGGATGATCATTCGATTCTCCAAAGTTTATCCTACACTCTCAGGGGAAGCGTAACCTGCTGAAAACAGGTCAAGAGGATAAGAAAAACTCCGCCAAAACAAGCAGATCGCCTGAAATGGACTGCAAAGGTAGTATAAATAAATTGACAAACAAACAGTTACCAAAAATGTTTTCTGATTCACTCCTGCCCTCCCGGGTATGGTCTGTTTCTCAAAAATGGGGCAATATCATAATCGGTACTAACGGTCGTCATAAAATGTCTGACATGTTCACCCTTAATTTGCCTTTATAATTAAACTGGCAATTATCATGAAAGAATTAGAAAACAAGGTAGCTCTCATCACGGGCGCAGGTTCGGGAATCGGGAAAAGCACGGCACTCCTCTTTGCCCGAAACGGTGCCAAACTGGTTTTAAGTGATATTAACGAAGATCACCTGCTGCAGGTAGTAGGCGAAGTAAAAGCCCTGGGCGCGGAAGCTGTAGGGGTTACCGCCGACTCTTCTAAAGCGACGGATAATAAGGAAATCGTGGATATCGCGCTGGATGTTTACGGCCGTCTCGACATCGCCGTGAATAACGCCGGCATCGGCGGAGCCATAGCCCCTGTAGGCGAATACGATTTAGACGAATGGCAAAAAGTGATCAACATTAACCTGAGCGGAGTATTTTACGGTATGCGTTACCAGATTCCGGCTATGGGAAAATCGGGTTCGATAATTAATGTAGCCTCCATTCTCGGCTCTGTAGGTTTTGCCAATAGCGCGGCGTACGTAGCCGCTAAACACGGGGTAGTGGGGCTGACCAAAACCGCCGCCCTGGAGTACTCGGCCAAAGGAATCCGCGTGAACTCGGTAGGCCCCGGCTTCATTAAAACCCCACTGGTGAAGAACAGCCTGTCATCCGAAGCCTATGACGCCCTGGTGAGCCTCCACCCTATCGGCCGACTGGGCGAGCCGGAAGAGGTGGCCCAAGTCTTCCTTTTCCTGGCCAGTGACCGCTCTTCTTTCGTGACCGGAAGCTATTATACCGTAGACGGGGCATACACCAGTCTGTAACCAAAAGAGTACATATCTATATAATAGCCACCGAAGCACGGATTAGAATCAATTAGCCTTGAGCTAAGTTTAGCTAGAATTTTTAATCTGTGCTTCGGTGCTTTTAGCGATTGAATCCCTGGCCAGCCTTACATCACCGCCTTCTCGCCCAGAATGATTCTTGGCTTCAGGCGCAAACCGAAGTTCCCGTCGGTCTTTTTCCGGATAAACTCTACGGCTTCGTCAATAGAGTCGGTCACCAGGAACAAATCCGGGTCTTTCAGGGAAATGGTTCTCTGCTGCACCATCATGCGGACATGCTCAATAATATGATGGTGATATTCTGAGCCAAACACCACCACCGGAAACTGCTCTATTTTCTCGGTCTGGATAAGCGTAAGCGCTTCAAAAAATTCATCCAGGGTGCCAAAACCGCCCGGGCAGATCACAAACGCGTAGGAATATTTGATCAGCAGCGTTTTCCGAACGAAAAAATACTTGAAATCAACCCACTTATCGAGGTAGGGATTGGAATGCTGCTCATGAGGCAGCTCAATGTTGCAGGCCACCGATTTGCCACCCACGTCTTTGGCGCCCCGGTTGGCCGCTTCCATAATGCCCGGTCCTCCGCCCGTCATGATGGTAAAACCCAAGGTGGAGATCTTTGCCGACAGCTGCCGGGCCTGGCGATAATGAATATTGGTTTCATCAAAGCGGGCCGACCCGAAGACAGTCACACACGGACCCACAAAGTGAAGGGTCCTGAAACCCCTTATAAATTCCATAAATACATCCAGCGCGTAGCGGAATTCTTTCCATCGGGCGCGCGGGCCCTCTAAAAATCGTGTTTCTGAATTGTTCAGCATATCGTACTATTTAAGTTTGAAATATAGATTAAACTTCGTTAAAGGCCAAAAACTTCCTAACTTTAGATTTCAAACTGCAAAATACGTATGCGATTTCTGATCTTTACCTTTATCTTTTCGGTATTTTTTTCAAACACCTTTGCCCAAAGCGGAATAAAAATCACCTATGCACGGATATTCAATGATCAACCCGCCGGAAACGCTACCGTGGTCTTTGCTCACGCCGGAGGTACCTTAATCACCTCCGAAAATATTCTGGATGGAACCGCCCCCCGTCCCGCTGAACAGACACTCTTTGCCCCTGACAGTAAAAAAATCACCTACCTCTCCGCTTTGTCAGACGGACAGACAATTTCAGCCGAAGACACCCTGAGCGCCCGCTATGAACTCCTGCCGGATACCCGCGAAATCCTGGGCTACCTCTGCCGCAAAGCCAAAACGGTAGTGAATTCCAACACTATTGAAATCTGGTACACTACAGACCTCCCGTATTTCGCGGCCCCTTCGGCCCTGGGCATTGACCTGGGTACCGTCCTGGAAACCATCCGAAACGGGAATACGATTATCCGGGCGCAAACTATCTCGAAAGATGTCGTTTTTCCTGAAATCAGCCAAGCGGAAAAATACGATCTCCTTTCTTACCGCGATCACATCTGGAAAAGTCGTTTTATCACCCTACCCGTGTTTGACCGGGAGCTGATCAACTGGAACGAAGAAACCCGGGCCAGGGAAGGCGTGATGCGTTTTGCCAACGGCACCCTCATTGTCAAGAAAGTTAAATTCCCTAAGATCGGGAATAACCAACAAGTCTTTGTAGAACTGAAACAACGTTCCAACGGCGATGCCTACGACCGCACCGGTTCAGTATTTGTCATTCCGGAAAGTCGGGAAAAAAGTTTCTTTGACGGACTCACCAACGGGATAAATACCCTGCCTTTTCTCCAAGATACCGCAGGTGCCAAATACCAGGGCATGACCCTCACCGAGCACTACCTCCCGGCTCTGGAACTCATGCGCTTCTTTACCTCCTTTGGTATTCATCACTTTAACTACAATCAGATTAAAGGGAAAGAATGGCAGGAATTCACGCCTTTCCGACAAGATATAAGTGATTTGCGTAGTGAACTGAGCAACAAAGAACTATATGTGGGTACTTACATTGGCAATTACGACAAGGGCGGGCATGAAGTCAGCCTCGAAATCACCGTTCACCGCGGAGGCTCCCGTTATCATAATTTTGATTTTGTGCTGCCCGTTTTCAATACGGTGAATGTGATGGAGATGGGCGGACAAAACTACGCCACCCTTTTTGCGGATGAACAGGGACTCCTCGTAGAATTTACCCTGGATCACGACCTGAAAAACGCCAAACTCCGCTATATCACCACCGGCCATGGCGGCTGGGGGAACGGAGATGAATTTGTGCCGAAAGTCAACCGCATCTTCCTGGATAACCTGCAGGTACACAGTTTTACCCCATGGCGCCAGGACTGTGGCTCTTACCGGCTATCCAACCCCGTGTCGGGGAATTTTGCTTCCGGGTTATCTTCCTCTGATTTGAGCCGCTCCAACTGGTGTCCGGCCACTGTAACCAACCCTGTTTTTATTGATCTGGGCGACCTGAAAGCCGGCCCACACAGCATCCGGGTGAAAATCCCCCAAGGACCGAGGGAAGGAAACAGTTTCAGCTTCTGGAATGTGAGCGGGGTATTGCTGGGGAATAAGTGACAGATAAACGGCCTCTATTTTGCAATAGGGAAATACACTATTGCAAAACTTTGACACTTTTTGCAATAAGATACAACAGACTTGTAACACCTGAGAGTTTCAAACAAGTCAAAACTGGATAGGCAGAGTCTACATAAATAACGCCATCTTTATTCCTCCGCTGCATACAATCTCCCCCATTATGAATAAACTGGAAATATTAGAAGAGTTTACAGGCTCTAAAAGAGACAAAATGTATACTTTTATGCAATATTTAAGGTTATTCACCAAAGCTTAATCTGAGCGTATCGACCTAAAACCTGGTAAACTTTATGAGACAATTATCTTTTTATATATGCTGCCTCCTGCTGTCTTTCACCGCAACCGCCCAGCTGAAAAAACCCAATATCGTCCTGATCATGGCAGATGACCTGGGCATCGGAGACCTGGGCGTATACGGACAAAAACTAATCAGCACCCCGAATATCGACCGCCTGGCGGCGAACGGACTGAAATTTACCCAATTTTATGCCGGCACTTCGGTATGTGCGCCCTCCCGCTCGGCCTTAATGACGGGCCAGCATACCGGCCACACCTACATTCGGGGCAATAAAGAGATACAGCCGGAAGGACAAGAAGCGCTGGCCGACTCCGTGCAGACCCTGGCTATGCTGCTGCAAGAAGCGGGGTATACCACCGGCGCTTTCGGAAAATGGGGGCTGGGTATGGTGGGCACATCCGGTGACCCTAACCGCAAAGGTTTTGATGAGTTTTTCGGATACAACTGCCAGCGGCAGTCGCACCGCTACTACCCTACCCACCTCTGGCACAACGAGCGTAAAGTAGTACTGGAGGGAAATGATCTTACGCAGAAAGTACATTACGCTCCGGCGCTTATCCAGGAAAAAACATTACAGTTTATAGAGGATAACCGGGCTAAGCCCTTCTTCCTCTTTATTCCCACCGTATTGCCCCATGCAGAGCTGGCCGGCCCGGAAGACGAGTTTTATAAAAAATACGAACAACGCTTCCAGGAAACTCCCCACCAGGGCAATGATTACGGCCCACAGGCCACGGTACCCGGTTACGCATCAGTAGCAAAACCCCGCGCCACGTATGCCGCCATGGTAGAGAGAATGGACCATTATGTGGGACAAGTGGTGGAGAAACTGAAAACCATGGGTTTATTGGAAAATACCCTGATCATTTTCACCAGCGATAACGGCGCGCACTCGGAAGGCGGTGCCGATCCGGCCTTTTTCAACAGTACGGCAGGTTTACGCGGACAAAAAAGAGATCTTTACGAAGGCGGAGTACGCGTACCCTTTATCGCACACTGGCCGGAACGCATTCGTCAGCCCCGCGAAAGCCATCATATAGCGGCTTTCTGGGACCTCCTCCCTACCTTTACCGAATTGGCAGGGGCCCCTTCTGCCCGCTATACCGACGGGCTTTCACTTGTACCTGTCCTCACCGGAAAGGGCAAACAAGCCGCACACCCCTACCTTTACTGGGAATTTCACGAAGCCGGTGGCCGGCAGGCCGTACGTGCCGGTAAGTGGAAGCTGGTGAAGCTACAGGTGAAAAACCCGTCGAAAACCAGTTATGAATTGTACAACCTGGAAAAAGATACAGGGGAAACAAAGAATCTGCTCCCCCGTAAAAAGAAAGTTTTTAAGCAATTAACGGCTTATATAGAAGAAGCCCATACTGAAAATCTGCTCTTTCCGTTTAACTAAACCGTTTGTTCAGAATACGTATTTCGTAGACAGGAAGTGTGAGCTGTGCCCTTCCACAATCCAGTTAAAGATGGCTTTGTTCATGTCGGTATCTTTCGTGGCCACCACTGTACGGATAGAGAAGGCCCTTAGGGCATCTTCCACAGACAGCGTACCTTCCGCCGAGTCTTTCCGACCGGTGAAGGGGAAAGTATCCGGTCCGCGCTGACACTGCGCATTGATATTCACCCGGCTCACCTGGTTCACCAGAGGATCAATCAGGTTAGCAATCTGGTCCGGCTTAGAACCGAAAATACTCACCTGTTGCCCGTGTGAGGAGTCAATAATGTACTGGATAGGCTCTTCCATATCATCAAACGGCACCACGGGAATCAGTGGCCCGAACTGCTCTTCGCTATACACTTTCATTTTGCTGTTCACCGGGTAAAGTACTGCCGGGTAAACGAAAGAATTTACGGTAGTTCCACCGTCCGCGTTCACCACTTCTGCTCCGTGGGCCCGAGCGTCTTCTATACACTCCGCCAGGTAAGCCGGCTTGCCCGGCTCAGGCAGGGGCGTCAGTTGCACACCTGGATCCCAGGGCATCCCGTATTTCAATTTTTCCAGCTCTTCCGTAAACAGGTTCAGGAAACGCTTCGCAATAGACCGGTGAACCCAGATAATCTTGATGGCGGTACAGCGCTGCCCGTTAAAGGAAAGCGACCCCAGGATACATTCCTTCACCGCCAGCTCCACATCCGCATTTTTCAGTACAATGCCCGCATTCTTGGCATCAAGTCCCAATACGGCTCTCAGGCGGTTCAGTTTGGGGTGCATCTTTTTAAGATCACTCGCTACTTTGCTCGAACCTATCAGGGTCAGCACATTGATCTTACCCGTATGCATCAGAGGAGGTACCACGTTGGCGCCCCGCCCGTAAATGGTATTCACCACCCCTTTGGGGAAACACTCCCTGAAAGCTTCCAGCATAGGATAATGCAACAGGGTACCGTGCTTGGGCGGCTTGAAAAGAATGGTGTTTCCCATCAGGATAGCCGGAATCAGCATGGTGTACGTTTCATTCAAAGGATAGTTAAAGGGCCCCATACACAGCACCACCCCGAAAGGAGACCGGCGTATCTGGCCTATAATGCCCTGCTCAATCTTAAAACGCGAAGAATTCCGGTCTATATCTTTCAGACAGTCAATCGTATCGTAAATATACTCCACCGTACGGTCAAACTCTTTCGTGGAATCGCCCAGCGACTTACCGATCTCGTACATCAGCAGGCTCACGATAAGGGATTTCTTTTCCAGCATTTTCCGCACAAAGTTCTCCATACACGAGATCCTGTCGCTTACACTCATGGTAGGCCACTCTCCACGCCCGCTATCGTAGGCTTTCAAAGCCGCCTCCAGGGCTTCCATCGCTTCTTTTTCCGTAGCAATGGGGTAGCTACCGATCAGCAGACTCTCAAATGAATCTCCCTTTTTAACATAGATTGGCGAGCGTACCTCCTGAACGGGGCCCGTCCACTGGATCATCTGACCGCCCATCAGGTATTCTTTCTGATGCACGGGTTCCAGATGAAATTGTTCAGGAATCCCTCCCTCCTCCGGGAAAATATCGGTGATTTTTTGTTCTAAAGATTTCATAGTTAACGGTAGTTGGTTTAACAAATCAGGGGCGAATATAGAATAAAGTTGCGGGTAAATAATACAAACGGAACTAAATTTTATTCTGCGAATTAATAAAATACCTAATAATTGTTTAACTATCGAAGAGATTTTATATAGAAATATTTCAAAAAACTAAATAAAATATAGTTCGGTATCGTTTGCAGAGGCCTAAAACAAAAGACCCCTGCTATTTGCAGAGGCCTTCTCTAAATTAGTAAAGACTTTTATCAAAGTTTCCGTTTCCCCGGGTCTCCCACCGAAATCATCGCACAACGGAAACCAATGGTGGCCGTAGCAGAATCCTGATCGAGGAATCTCCGGGTGCCGGGCGACAACCAATAGGCCACGTCGTTCCATGAACCGCCCTTGTACACCCTCACCTTGTTATCGATCAAAGAATTATGGTTTTTGGTGTCGTAATTCCTTTCTTCGTCCTGGTAATCGCTTCTCCTGATCGGGTTCAGGTCGTTAAAATCACGATATGAATTCGGGCGGTATAGGTCATACACCCACTCGTTCACGTTTCCGGCCATGTGGTACAATCCGAAATCGTTCGGGTAGTACTCGTACACGGGAGCCGTAATCTGGTATTTATCGTTCAGGCGACCCGCTACACCGGCGTAGTCCCCCCGGCCTCTTTTGTAGTTGGCCATCATCTCGCCTCTTGCCTTGCCTTTTGCTCTCCGCATAGAAGATCCGTCCCAGGGATAAATCCGGTTATCGTAGTTTTCATCCACCGTTTGGGTACCAATGGTCGCTTTCGCCGCGTATTCCCACTCCGCTTCTGTAGGCAGGCGGAAATCGGGCAGGTTAATGCCGGTTTCGATCGGCACCCTTCCCGTTACCTGAGGAGCCGCATCTACGGTCTCCTCATCCTTTTTCTTCCTGCCGAAAGGCAAGCCTTTTTTGCCACCTTTATCCCCGTATTTGGCATACATTTCATTGTTTACCACGGCACTTCTCCATTTACAGTAGTCGTTGGCCTGTACCCACGATACGCCCACCACCGGATAGCTTCTGAACCCGGGGTAGCGCAGATACTGGTCTACGTACTGATCATTAAACGACATCTCATTGGCCCACACCGAGGTATCGGGCAATGCTGACGCATAGAACTCACGGGTAGAATCCTGACTCACCGCATAGAGATATTCCAGGTAATCCAGGTTAGAAATTTCCGTTTCGTCCATATAAAAAGAACCTACGGTAACCGTACGGTCAATATTATCGCGGGAGTAGGTTACGTCTTCTTCCAAGGTACCCATCACAAAGCGGCCCCCTTCAATAAACACCATATTCGGTCCCGCCGGCTGACCTTTAAAGTCTGCCACCTTAAAACCTTCACCTTCTTTCTTGGCGTAAGCGGCACCTGTGGTCCGGCTTCTTTTACCGGGGTCATTAGACGACTTCTTACCGCTGCTACAGGATGCTGCTACAAAAAGAGTAAGTGTCAGGAAAGCAACACTTAAAGTTATTCTCTTCATTATACTTTATTTTTAATACACGAATTCGCAAAAATAAACCAAATATCCGAAATCCTTACGGTTTCCCTTCAATATGCGCCCGGATCCTGTCAAAAAGGGCGTCTATCTGCTGAATGGCCTTCACTTCCGCCACCTCAAAAACCAGGCGGTCTTTTACCTGTTTCAGGCTGGCCTGCTTCGGATACAATTTTATGAAATCAAGAATTCTGCCAAACTTATCGGTCTGGTAGTATTCCGGATGCTTTTCTGAAACGAAATACCCTTTTAGTTTATTATTTTTCAGAATTAATTTTTCAAAACCTATAAATTCTGCTTTCCACCTGATCCTGACTATTTTAAACAGTTCTTCCACTTCGGCGGGTAATACACCGAACCGGTCAGTCAGGGATGCTCTCAGGCTTTCCAGTTCCTCCTCCGTTTTCAGGGTGTCAATCGTATTGTACACCGAAAGCCTTTCCGAAATATTTGTAATGTAGGTTTCCGGAATCAGGATCTGGAGGTCGGTCTCAATCTGGCAATCCTCAATCTTGAATGATTTTTCGCTCAGTTCTTCTTCAAAAAGGCTTCGGAACTCGTTTTCTTTCAGTTCTGAAACCGCCTCATCCAGTATTTTGTGATACATTTCGTATCCCAGGTCATTGATGAAGCCGCTTTGCTCCGACCCCAGCAAGTTCCCTGCTCCCCGGATGTCCAGGTCACGCATGGCCACCTTGAAGCCGTCGCCCAGGTCAGAAAACTGCTCAATGGTCTGCATTCTTTTGCGGGCGTCGGTGGTTAAACCCGATAGAGGAGGGGTCAGAAGATAACAAAACGCCCTTTTGTCTGACCGGCCCACCCTTCCCCGCATCTGGTGCAGATCAGATAAGCCGAACATGT
The DNA here is from genome assembly GCA_040394705.1 of Leadbetterella byssophila. Taxonomy (GTDB): domain Bacteria; phylum Bacteroidota; class Bacteroidia; order Cytophagales; family Spirosomataceae; genus Leadbetterella; species Leadbetterella byssophila_B. The sequence goes on along the minus strand of JBEBRS010000013.1, from coordinate 21,982 downwards.
GGGCCTGGTTAATAATGATGGTGTTGGCATTGGGAATATCCAGGCCTGACTCAATGATATTGGTAGAAATCAGGATGTTGGTTTCGTTTTCAATAAAACGAATCATGACCTTCTCCAGCTTGTCGCCCTCCATCTGTCCGTGTGCCACCCCAATTCTCGCCTCTGGCACTAATTTATAGATAATATTAGCTATCGTATCGATATCATTCACCCTGTTGTGCACAAAAAACACCTGTCCGCCCCGCCCCAATTCATAGCTGATCGCGTCCCGGATCAGCTCTTCTTTGAAGGTATCCACCCGGGTGTCTACGGGCTGGCGGTTGGGCGGAGGAGTAGCAATTACGGAGAGGTCACGCGCGCCCATGAGCGAGAAGTGGAGGGTACGCGGAATGGGCGTGGCCGTCAGGGTCAGTACATCTACATTCAGTTTGAGTTCCTTGATCCGGTCTTTGGCCTTCACCCCGAACTTCTGCTCTTCATCTATGATCAGCAGACCCAGGTCTTTAAAAACCAGCGATTTACTCAGCAGCTTCTGGGTACCGATCAGGATATCTACTTTTCCTTCCTTGACGTCTTTCAGGGTTTGGGTAGTGTCTTTGGTCGACTTGAAGCGGTTCAGGTAATCTACGGTCACCGGCATCCGGGCCAGGCGTTCTGAAAAAGTACGGTAGTGCTGCAGGGCCAGAATGGTGGTAGGTACCAGCACGGCCACCTGCTTTCCGTCGGCAGCCGCTTTAAATGCTGCCCGAATAGCTATTTCTGTTTTCCCGAAGCCCACATCGCCGCATACCAGGCGGTCCATGGGGTAGGGTTTTTCCATATCGGTCTTCACTTTGGCCGTGGCCGCGGCCTGGTCAGGCGTATCTTCGTACATGAAAGACGACTCCAGCTCTATCTGCATGTAGTTGTCTTCCGAAAACGCAAAACCCGGCGCTTCCCTCCGCTTGGCATACAGGGCAATCAGCTCCTTTGCAATGTCTTTGACCTGGCGCTTTACCTTTGATTTCCGGTTCTCCCAGTCCGCCGAACCCAATTTGCTCATAGTGGGCGGTTCCCCTTCCTTGCCGGAATATTTCGCAATCTTATGCAGACTGTGAATATTCACGTAAAGCAGGTCGTTATCGCGGTAAACCAGCCGTACTGCTTCCTGTTTTTTCTCGCCTACGTCTATGGTTTCCATTCCTGCAAACCGGCCTATGCCGTAATCTACGTGGGTCACGTAATCGCCCGGTTGCAAGGCCTTCAGCTCTTTCAGGGTGAGGGCTTTTGACTTCGAGAAACGGTCTTTTTCCCGGTAGCGGTTAAGGCGCTCAAAGATCTGGTGATCCGTGTACACCAACAGCTTGTTCTGCACATCAATGAATCCGTCTCTCAGGTTCGCAGATAGCGGGGTAAACTTAAACCGGGGATTGATTTCCGCAAAGATCGTTTCCAGTCGGTTCAGCTGCTTCAGGGAGTCGGAAGCGATAAAGATGGTGTAACCCCGGGCCTGGTTTTCTGTCAGGTCTGTATTCAGCAGGTTAAAATCTTTGTGGAAAGAGGGCTGGGGTTTTGAGCTGAAAGAAAACACCGGGGTATCTTTAAAATAGCTCTTTTTACCCAGTTCCAGGGTTTTATAGCGTAGAATTTCTTTTTTTATCTCTTTCTCATCCAGGTGCGACTGTTCCGGTTTTATAGACAGGTTGATGTCGCTTACGCTGTTTTCCTCGTACGCTTTTTCCACCCGCCGGTAATGGCTCTGTACCCGGTCAAGCACAAACGCCGGGTCATGAAAAACCAGGAGGGTGTCCGCCGGAAGAAAGTGAAAAAACGGCACGCTCTCTTCCAGCGCCATTCTTTCCTGGAGGTTGGGGGTAATACTGATCTGGCCTGTTTTCTGGGTAGACAGCTGAGATTCCGCCTCAAACGCACGGATACTCTCTACTTCATCGTCAAAAAGCTCTATCCGGTAAGGCACATCGTCCGAATAAGAAAACACATCCAGGATACCTCCCCGCACGGCAAATTGCCCGGGCTCATACACAAAATCGGTTTTCTCAAAATCGTAGGAAACCAACAGTTCCGTCACAAAATTCAGATCGAGCCGGTCGCCCACCTTTACTTTCAGGGTATGGGCCACCAGGGTCTTCTTACTCACTACTTTTTCCGAAATCGCTTCGGGGTAGGTCACAATAATGAGCGGATCAGGATGCTGAAACCGCGTAAGCAAAGCAGATCTCTGGATCACATTGGCGTTCTCCACCTCCCCGGCTTCCCGTTTGAAAGAAGCAGGAAAATAGGCGATACCGGGCCAATCAAACCCGTACAGGTGCTGAAGGTCATTAAAGAAATACAGGGCTTCTTCGCGGTCTTCGAGAATGACCACGGTCACTTGGGGGCGGTTTTCAAAAACGGCGGCGGTGAAAATGCTGTTCAGACTTCCGGTCAAACCTTCGGTACGGACGTGCTTCTCCCTGTTTAGTGCACCCGCCAGGTTTTGCACAAAACTATCCTGTGTATAGATCCTGAGGAAATCGTGCGTGTTCAAAAAATAAAATTTGGGATACAAAGGTAAGGGGTCTTTGCCTTTTTTTAAAGTGATGGGGGAAATATGAGCTGTGAGTAGTAAGTAGTGAGGGGTGAGTAGTGAGTAGTGAGATGCGGGGAGGGGTATTTTGACCTTCGGCGCGGTAGTACGGGTAGAGGGGCTTCCCGAAGTCTGGCGGGTTCAGGTGCCGCAGACCGGTATTCCGTCACCCAACTGCCTGTCTCTTGGATAAAATTGTACTTTTCTAATATTTTAGAAGGTTTCTAAATAAAGAATTTGTTTGCTTATTTAGACTTAGTCTAATTTTGTGACTCCTTCGGAAAGCCTATAAAATTTTTTTGACGAAACGGTATGAGACTACTTTTACTTCTGGTAATTTTCACTTCACAGGTTTGGGCGCAGACCGCCACGATAAAAGGGCGCATCACCAATGAAAAGGGAGTAGAAGTGGCTTTTGCCACTGTACAGCTGGCCAAAACTTCCCTGGCCACCATGACCAATGAAAACGGTCAATATGAGATTAAAAACGCCCCATACGGGCAGTATACCCTCCTGGTATCTTCCCTCGAAATTCATCGCCACGAATCTAAAATAACGCTCCACCAAGCAGACCATGTACATCATATTTCGGTTAAATCGCGCAATGAAAACGAGTTATCCGAAGTAAAGATTAACGGGAAAACCGAAAAGAAGGAAATGGAAACCACCGGCTTCGCGGTATCTATCATTGAGACCAGGGAAGCTTCCCTGAGAAACCTCAATACGAATGAGCTACTTGACCGAACCGTGGGGGTGCGGGTACGGCAAAACGGAGGAATAGGATCACGTGTGGAATATAATCTAAACGGGATGTCAGGAAGTGCCGTAGGTATTTTTCTCGACGGAATCGAAATTTCCACCTACGGTTCATCCTTCAACCTGAACAATATTCCACCCGCCATGATTGAGCGCATCGAGGTGTATAAAGGCGTACTTCCTTCTCATCTCTCCGGTGATTATGTGGGTGGCGCCATCAACGTGGTATTGAAGAAAGACGCTTCCCAGAACAATATTACCGCCGCCGTTTCTTACGGATCTTTCAATACTTTCCAATCTGACCTTTCCGGCATTTACCGCAACCAGAAAACCGGTTTCACTACCAGGGCTTCGGGTTTCTACACCTATACCGATAACAGCTACACTACCTGGGGGAAGTTCTCCAAGTATGTGCATCCCAACCGTGTACTGGAACGTTACTACCGCGCCAAAAGGTTCAATGACGCGTACGAGTCGTTAGGCGGGCGTTTTGAAGCCGGTTTTACGAATGTCAAATGGGCCGACCAGTTCTTCCTGGGCTATAACGTTTCCGATACCTACAACGAAATTCCCCATGGAACCACCATGGCCCGTCCTTACGTAGGACGTTTTGCCGAGTACCAGGCCCATGTTTTCAGCCTGAATTACAACAAAAACAATTTTCTGGCGAAGGGCATGGCGTTAACCGTAAACGCAGTTCAGAGTTACCGCAGTACGTATGTGCAAGACACGGTAGGCCAGGTGTATAACTGGGATGGTAATCCCCGTATGCTGATCCGCAACGGAGTAACCATGCCCGTGCCGCCCATTCCAGGGATGGGGCAGCAAGGAGCCGCCACCATTACCGAGGTCAACCGCCACATTACCAATATGCGTTCTAATCTGGCATATACGCTTACCCGCGGCCACCGCGTATCTGTCAACTACAAAATGGAAGCCACTTCCCGTGACGACAACGATCTCCTGAACCCGGTAAATAAAAATATGGTGACGGTCAGCGATGTGGCCAACCACATTATCGCTGCCAATTACGAAGCCCAGTTTTTGAACGACAGGCTCAAAACCAATATCCTGGGGAAGTATACGTTTAACCGCACCACACAGACAAAACCCGAACTGATCACCCAGGACGGCATCAATACGGTCAACCGGGTCACTACCGTCAATGTGAACAATAACCGCGGCTATGGCGCCACCCTTTCTTACCAGGTAATCCCTAAATTATACGTGATCGGCTCTACCGAAAATTCTTTTGTAGTGGCTACGGAAAGCCAGCTTTGGGGAGATCCCGAGAACAATATCCTGGAAAACCCCGATCTGGTTCCGGAAAAGAATATCAACTATAACCTGGGCTTCCGCTACGGTTCGGTTAACCGCGGGAAACACAAACTCACCTTATACGCCAATACTTTCTGGCGCAACGGTTACGAAAAAATCACCTTACAGGCGGTACAAGACGAGATTGTACAAGGCCGGGAGAGCGACGCCGACATCGAGGTAACCCGCTATGTGAACCTCGGAAGAACGCAGTCGCGCGGGTACGAAGGGGAAATCATTTACGTGTACGATAACCGCCTGAACGCCCTCTTTAACTTCTCTAAATTCAACTCCCTTTTCAAGCAGGAGCTAGATGACAAAGGCAATCCGCACGATCTCTATGATCTGCAACTGCCCAATGAGCCTTTCTTTACCATGAACGGGAGTGTACAGTACCGGATGAACGATAAACTTCAGAAAAAATCAATCCTGAATATTTATTACAATACGGGTTATGTGGCGCCTTTCCGCACGGTTTGGATGTCTTCGGAATGGTTTACCACCCCTACTCAGTTTTATCACGACCTGGGCGCCAGCTACCGCTTTCCCAAGGGGAAAATCGTAGCCAGCGTTGACGTGAAAAACATCTTCAATGCCGAAATCTACGACAACTTCGGCGTGCAAAAGCCCGGCCGGAGTATCTCTGTCAAACTGAATTATACGATTAGTAAATTTTTATAACCAAAAACTCAAAAATGAAAAACACGTTGTTTAAAGCAGCTTTTCTCAGCGCCCTGGTCATGCTGGGTACTACCGCCTGTGAAAACGATTCCCCGGGATCGGAAAACGAAAACGAAACGGGAGACGGACGCGAATATATTTCCCTGACCGCGTCCATTCCGGATGAATCGGGCACCGCCGGAAACGGCGGAACCATGGCCTACGCCATTACCCACGAAGAGGCCATTGACCCCAATTTCTCCCTGAATATTTACCAGGACGGATTCAGTCTGCGCTCGGCACGTACAGCCCGGGTTCAGGGTTCTGAAGACGGAAAAGAGCTGTACAATATCCAGTACACCGGCGAAGACGGTGGCGTGTACAACAAATACCAGGTACGCGGCAAGAACAATTTTTTTGATACCGGTGAAGAGCTGGAACTCGCTGACCTTATTGGCACCTCTCCCCGTTGGGTAAAAGCAGCCGAAGGCATTGGTATAGGAGTTCACCTTACCGGCAGTACCACGGTCACAGAAGGCGAAGCCCCCAATCACGTTTTTAAATACACCAGAGGTACGGTGAGAATCGCGCTGATCGACCTGGTAAACGGAGGATCACCCAACTCTACCGAGTTCGCTTTCCCTTTCCCTGCCGAACTGGAGGCCCAGGGCTATTCGGTAGGACGGATTGACGTTCCCGTATTGAATGAGGCTCAAACCAAAGTATACATCGGATGTAATGTAAGCAAAATCGACCCTGCCAAACTTTCGTATAACAGCAGCGGTAACCCTACATGGGCCAACGATGCCAGCAACAGAACGCTCGGTACCACTACACTGGTGGTAGATTATCCTTCCCTGCAAAATCCTAAATTGATTTATTCCGACGTGAGTAAGGTCAACAACCACAGCTACCGTACCATGACGCAGCACGTGGGTACGGACGGACACGTATACCAGGCTACGGCCACTTCCGGCCAGGATATCCTGCGTATTAACAAAAGTACCAACGACTACGACAACAGCTACCATTTCAGCCTTGATCAGGCGCTTGGATTGACCGGTACCCGTATTCAGGCCTGGAGATACATCCAGGACGGCGTAGGTGTAGTGCTGTACAACATCGCCGGAGCAGGGGGATACATCGCACTGATTGACCTGAACACCAAAACCGCTACCAAAATCAGTAATGATTATGAAGCAGGTCTGAGCTTCGGGCAATACCAGAATATCGCCCTAAGCGGAGATTATGTATACGTTCCGCTGACCCCCACAGGCGAAGCCGGTAAACTTTATGTGATCAACTGGAAAACCAAAGAAGTGATCAAAGGAGCCACCCTGGCCGGTCAATCCGGATCCAGCTATATCGGGTCTTACTAATCATTTTGTACTGAAAACAGGAGAGCCGATCAAAAAGGCTTAATCCATTCTGAAGGTTTTCAAGATATCCTGGAGGTATCTAAAAAGGACGCAAATACTACGCGTTGAGGAGGAGGCAGAAAAAGCATACTGCGGTATGTGACGGAGGCCGGATCCCGGAAACAATGAAGTAGTTTGTGTCCCTTTTAGGTACCTTCTTTTTATTTGGCTTTCCTTAAAAAATTACCTACAGGCAAGAAATACAACTGTCTCGCTACTTTCACACTTTTTTCCGTTAATTTCGTTTTCCAATTAAATGCCATCAACATGTCTTTTACAGATTATTACAAACTGCTGGGTGTAAACAAGAATGCGGATACGGAAGAAATCAAAAAAGCGTACCGTAAACTGGCCCGTAAATACCATCCTGACCTGAATCCCAACGATAAAGAAGCGGAAGAAAAATTTAAGGCCGTGAACGAGGCCAATGAAGTATTGAGCAACCCCGAAACACGTGCCCAATACGACCGATACGGGGAACACTGGAAAAACGCGGAAGCCTTTGAGGAACAAGCCCGGAACCGTCAGGCCCAAAGAGAACAAAATTACTCCTCCGCGCCGGAAGATGACTTTTTTCGATCCGTTTTCGGAGGCTCCGGTGGTTTTGATTTCGGATCCTTCCGGCAAGGGCGGGCCGGCGGAAAGTTCAAAGGTCAGGATATTCATGCCACCTTAAAACTCCTGCTCACCGACGTGCTGACCGAGCAAAAGCAGACATTTGAAGTGGGCGGGAAAAAGATACGGATTACGGTACCCGCGGGGGCTTACGACGGCCTACAGATTAAGCTGGCCGGATACGGGGGAGAGGGATATCAGAACGGACCCAAAGGAGACCTCTATATTACTTTCCGGGTAGAAAACAATACGGCGTTTCAGGTAGCGGGCCATGACCTGAGAGCCGAAACGGAACTGGATCTTTATACGGCTATCCTGGGCGGGCAAAAAACGGTGTCTACTCCTTACGGTGATATCCGCCTGACGGTAAACCCGCTTACCCAGAACGGCACCACCGTGCGCGTCAAAGACAAAGGCCTGCCGGTATACAAAGAGAATGGAAAATACGGGAATTTGCTCATCACCTACCAAGTGAAATTACCGGAGTCACTGACACCGGAAGAGCGCAAATTATTCGAGCAATTGAAAAACATGAAGTAAAATGGAATGGATTTCAAGAGAAGAATGTGTTCGGGTTTACAAAATCGACATGGATTTCTTTAATGACCTGGTAGAGGCCGGACTGATCGAAACAGTAGAAGAAAAGGATACCCTCTATCTTCACTACGACAAACTCGCCCATTTCGAGAAATTGGTTACCTGGCATTATGACCTGGAAATCAATATCCCCGGACTGGAAGTAATCTGCCGCCTCCTCGAAAAAATGGGAAACCGGCCGCTTTCCTGATAAGGGATTCCGGAAGAGAATTAAAAAGGATCCAAACCCTTCGAACAGCGCCGATGCACGCCACGGGATTTATCCCCGCTGCCCGTTCAGCGTCTTCCAGGTCAGGTCTTTTCCTTTGTCAATCAGGTAAGCCGCCTTGCCGTAATCCCAGATGCCGCTGATGTCGCGCGGGATATCTACCACGTAGTCAGGTTGATACAAATCTATAGACAAACGGGTAATTTGATTTCGCATTACATAGTACGCGTGCTGAAGAACCGAAATCATGGAGTTGTCCGGGTAAATTTTCTCTCCCCGTTCAGCGGAGCCTTCCAGGTTCACCGCCACCACGATATTTTCACCACGCTTACGCACATAATTGAGCGGTAAGGGATTCAAAACCCCTCCGTCTACTATCTTGTCATTCTCCTGAAAAACGGCCGTTAAAACGCCCGGAATGGCGATGGATGCCCTGATGGCTTCATACAAACTGCCTTCGCTGATGCTGCAGTCGCATTCCTGCGTTAAATTGGTGATTACTGCCGTAAAATCTATGGGCAATTCCTCTATGGGTATATCCGGAATCAATGCTTTCACCTTATTCAGCACTTTTTCGCCTTTTACCCATCCTGTACTTTGAAAAGTGAAGTCCAGAAGGCTAAACACATCCCGATTGGTGAGTTTTGTCACCCACTTTTCAAACACGTGCAACTCTCCTTTTGCATAGATCCCCCCGATCAGGGCGCCAATAGAAGAACCTACCACCTCATCAATCACCGCCCCTTTTTCCTCCAGCGCCCGGATGGCCCCAATGTGGGCAAGCCCGCGGGCCCCGCCACTCCCCAGCACCAGTGAAACCTTTTTGCCTGATACATTCATTTTGTTTAATCTACTTTCAGAATTTCATACCGTTCTGAAATGCCATTTTCATTCACGGCCTCTATGGTGAAATAATAGGTCTTCTGGCTATCCATCGATTTAAACCAATACTCATTGTTGTTGTGCACCATCACGGAGTTATACAATTTCTCCGGATGGGTGCCGTAATAAATAGTATAGGCATAGGCATCGTCTGACGGACTCCACTTGATGTAGGCCGACCGCTTGTCTTTTTCGGTCCTGAACACCATAAACTGTTTAACTTTGGCAGGCTCGGCACCGCTACCCTTCCCGAAGACCCGCAATCCGCTGAGTGCAAATTTCCCGGTGGGGATATGTACATTTTCCAATTTCAGGTAACGGGCCTTCACCGGCGTCGGGAGTTCAACATAATCGTGGGGTACATCGGTTTTGTTTTTACTTTTATCTGTGATGACCCTCCAATTATGGCCGTCTGTAGAGGCATATATAATATACTGGTGGTATTGGTCGGTCCGCTTGCCTAACCTGTCGGAGTCCACATCCTGGTCGGCATAATTGACCTGTATGGCGTTTACCACAGAAACCTCCCCAAGGTCCGTTTCTATCCACTCCCCGGCGTCACCGGAAGCCGCACTCCAATAGGTTTTAATGTTTTCATCCACGGCGTTATTCGGCAGAAACCCACCCAGGGTAGAAGATACGCGCACGGGCTTTTGATAATTCAGCAGCATCCAGCCGGGCTGTAATTCAGATTTTCTTTCCGGGGCAGAAGGCAGATAAGTGGGATAGTCGCCGAATGCGGTATTGCACCACATCACCCCATCGCTGTCAAATCCTGTGGGCCACATACCCAATCGGCGTTCAAACGTATTTTTGACCGATATCACCATGGTACTGATGTGCCAGTAATTGCGATGGTTGTCCTGGAAAGTAGCCCCGTGGCCTGCACCGCGCACAAAACCACCCAATTTATAACTTAGCGGATCAGATTGCGCCTGGAAAGGGCCCAAAGGGTGGTTACCCACCAGCAGGCCATCCGCATACCCACTGAATTCGGTTCCTGGCGCACCGTATTGCAAATAATATTTACCGTTGTGTTTGGTCATGTGTGAGCCTTCAATGAAAGGATCCAGAAAAGTATTGTCCAGGTATTCGCCGAAACGTTGCCAACCGAATCGCCAGGGTTCCAGCAGATACATTTCTTTGCGCGTTCCTATGGGTTTGAGACCATCACGGCTGAGCTCTATGCCATACATGGGATACCTGTTGCTTGATCCATTGTACATATACACTTTTCCGTCATCATCGGTAAAAAAGGAGGGATCCCAGCCGCCCAGCGCAAAAGAGTCGACCAGCGGTTTCCAATCGTTATTTTTGGGATCAGTGCTCATCCAGATCGTAAAATTATCGGAGTAGGTAGAACCCATCACAATCATGGTATCGCCGATAATCCCGACCCCTGGAGCGCAGAGTTCATCGTACACATCGCCATTCCATGGCCTCAAAAATTTTCTGGACACAAAATTCCAGTTCAGAAGATCCGGGCTCCACCAATATCCCCATTGATTGGTACTGAAAAGGTAATAATCCTGCTTGTAATTGACAATCACAGGATCTGCCGTAGCCCTGTGCCGTCCCCACTCGCTGAAATTGGGAATCGGCGTATAACCGTAATCAAGATTAATGGGATTGCAGTATGTCTTTTGCTGTGCGAATGAGCAAAAACTACTGAAAAGGGCTAGTAACAGCAGGTTTTTCCACATATCTTAAATTTTTAAAACTATGGCCTGAATTGACTTTGTCAAAATTACATGATTTAAGGGAAATCTCACCTACGTAAATAAAAAATCGGATCGCAGGGTTTAAGTTCGGTCATTCGATTTTGCTACAATTATTACCACTGACTGCGCTGTATCAAGTACCACAAGCACGTAATTTCGTAATAAAAAAGCCTGATGAATTTATCTAAAAGCAAAACGGAGGGTAGGGGTGCACAAATCAATACGCACAATAAATTCAGGACCCACCGCTATGAAGCGGAACATTACGAAGACGACGATTTCCCGCCGGCCCGGATAAAGACCGTGTTTTATGAAGAGAATGCCCGAAAGGTAGTCAACTTTACCAAGAGCCCCGACATGTACGGCACCCTTTACATGAACCCCTACCAGGGGTGTGAGCACGGATGCATTTACTGTTATGCCCGAAACTCGCATGAATACTGGGGTTTCTCCGCGGGAATCGATTTTGAAAGCAGGATCATGGTGAAAAAGAACGCGCCCGAATTGCTGGAAGCAAAGTTCAATTCCCGGAACTGGGTGTGCAGCCCTATCCACTTGTCGGGCAATACCGACTGCTATCAGCCGGGGGAAAAGAAATACGGCATTACCCGGAAAATCCTGGAAACCTGCCTTAAATACCGGAACCCGGTAGGTATTCTGACCAAAAACGCCCTGGTTTTGCGTGATCTTGATCTCTTGCGCGAACTCAGCGAGATGCGGCTCGTACATGTATTTCTTTCGGTTACCACCCTCAATGAGAAACTTCGTCTTGCCCTGGAGCCCCGCACCGCCACGGGCGCCAAAAGATTAAGAACGCTGGAAACGCTGTCGGCCGCAGGAATCCCGACGGGCGTAATGACCGCCCCCATTATCCCCGGCCTGAACGACCAGGAGATTCCCCGCCTGGTGGAAGCCGCCGCGAACGCAGGCGTACTGGCGGCAGGATACACGGTGGTACGACTGAACGGGGCCATCGCCCAAATTTTCGAAGACTGGATACACAAAGCGTTTCCCGACAAAGCCGCTAAAGTGCTGCACCAGATTGCCGAGTGCCACGGCGGACAGCTCAACGACTCCCGCTTCGGGGTACGCATGAGGGGAGAGGGCCCTTACGCGGAACATATACGCAACCTTCACCAATTGTCTGTACAGCGCTATCTCCAGGGAAGAAAGTTGCCGGATTACGACACCACACAATTTATCCGCAACGGACAGCTAAATTTGTTTTAAAACGGGCAACCGATCAGGTGGTAACCTTAAAACGCAACACCAGCTCTCCCGTTTCCTTGTCTATTTCTACCCGGTTGTCTTCCGGGTTCAGTTCCTTTCCGGTATGGAGTTTATACAGCGCCGAAAGAAAGGCCATTCCTTTCTGCAATACCTCCTCCAGCTCCTCCGTTCCGGGCAGGGCATCTTCCTCCTCCGGTTTCTCCTGACCGGTATCCCATTCCGCCATTGACTCTTCCAGCATCAGGAGGAATTGCGCCCTTCCCTTTTCTGAAAAATCTACCTCGTCTGTAAAGTTATCCGAGTTCAGTACACTATCAAACAAATCCTGCTTCAGCACCAGGCCGGAGGCCACTTTCATCTCAATGGAATCGCGTGTAATCAGGTTAATCACCGTCAGATGCGGATTATTCTGGCCCAAGCGGTCTATCCTGCCAATACGTTGGTTTTTCTTTGACGGATTCCAGGGCAGCTCAAAATTGATGATGGTATCGGCTACCTGCAGATTCAGGCCTGCGCCGCCTGCTTCCGTAGAAAGAAAAACGCGACAGGCGGGGTTTTCCTCAAATTCAGCAATTACTTTCTTGCGTTGTTTTACCGGAACATTTCCGGTAAATTCCACGAAATTAATCCCGTTTTTCGTCAACATAGCCGCAATAAGGCTAAGCATGGTGGTCCACTCCGAAAAGATAATTATTTTCCGCTTATTGCCATGTATATCCAGCTTTTCCAGCAAAATTTCTTCCAGTTCCTTTAGTTTCGGGGAATGATTGGTGGCTTTGTCTACCAAAAATGTGGAATCGCACACCATCCGCATATTTTGCAGATAGTAGGTGATCATTTGCCAGTCGTACTGGGTCTTGAACTTCTTTCCTAAAAGGGCCGAAAGGGCGCGGGCATAGGTAGTATGAAAATCGGCCTGAACAGGATGCATTTCTACCGGAATATCCATTACCGTTAGCGTATTTAGCTGCTCCAGTACCTCTCTTTTCTCCCTTCTGATAAGCACGGGCTTCAGTTTTTCTTTCAGGAGGCGCAGGTTATAATAGCCGGTGATCTTATTTTCATTCAGGGCGTCAAAATAGCAATGCTGGTAAGAAAATTCCCACAAAGGTGCCAATAAGGTGGGATCAATGAAACCCACGATGGAGTAAATATCGGCCAGCTTGTTCTCAATTGGGGTACCCGTGATCACCAGGGCATGGTTTTTCTTTAATGATTTTATGGCATGGGAGGTGAGCGTCTCAAAGTTCTTAATCCTTTGGGCTTCATCCAGGATGATAAAATCCATGCCCGCCTTATTGAGGACGGCCACATCCCGAAGCACGGTTTCATACGAAATCACCAGGAAAAACGCGGGCGAATCTACATACCTTTTGGCCCTTTGCCCGGGGTTTCCTTCTATTACCTCGGCCTTTTCTTTCGTAAATTTCTCTATCTCGGCTTTCCATTGCGCCTTCAGAGTGGCCGGGCATATCACCAGGGTTCTTTTAAACCCGAATATCTTTTTCTTAAACACCGCCGTAGCCACCGCCTGCACGGTTTTCCCCAGGCCCATTTCGTCGGCAATCACAGTTCCCTTACGGAAAGTGGCTTCCTTAATGCCTTCTTTCTGGTATGCATACAGCGTTCCTTTGATACGGGAAAAATCCAGGTTTACGCTCTCTTTCTTTTGCTCCAGGATGTGGCGGTCAAATTCCTTCTCAATCTTGTCCAGCACCTCCTGCCGCACCCAAATCTGCTTATATTTTACCGCTTCCTTGACAAAACCAAAGAACATCATGGTTCTCTGGCTTGGAATATGCCGTTCTGAGCCGAAATAAAGCCGTATAAGCGCCTGAATAGGCTGGGGTAAGGGGTGAGGATAGTACCAGGTAATCCGGTAGTCGCTCAGGGGATCTGTGAAAACCTCAATGAAAGGGTAGGTATACGTGCCGCCCGCCTCTTCAAAGTGGTCAAAACCATACATCAGGTGTTTGCAGGTACCCAGTTTATTGGTGGCGTAATCCGAGCAGGTGCAATGCCCTTCCTTTTTTTCAAAATTACGGAAAGTCAGCTTGTAGGAGGTACCCTGAGCCGTAATGATCCGGTGTTCTCCATAAGGGTTGTCCGCCCGGATAAACTCGTATCGGGCTTTAGACGCGCGCTCTCTTCGCTCCGCCAGCACACGCTCAATCATACCTTCGCGGGTATAGGCTTTTCCTTCGGTGTTCGTATGGTGCGGTGGCGTTTCCATTTAAAGCAGGGTGGAAAGGTCTATGTTCCGGGGTTTAACCGGCAATTCTTTTAAGTCGTTCATCGACAAACGCCTCACTCCCGCGCCGTCGGTAGCCGCTTTCAGCCTGTCCAGCATTTCAGGAGGGGGAGGCGTGATCTTCCGCGCGTCCATAGAAAACCAGACGCCCAGCACGCGTGACCAAGCCATGTGGGTGCCATCCGTCTTCTTATAGAGGTTATGCGTAAATTCAAACATTTCTCCTTTCTCCGAAATTGCGCTTTGTTCTACGGTAATAATCACTTCTTCACTGTCATACCCTTCCCTGAAGAAAGAAAATTCTTCCCGGAGAACGGCGGGACCGAGGTTATAGCGAGCCAGTTCTTCCAGGGTAATGCCCAGGTGGCGAAGGTAATGCATACGCGCGTAGGAAGTAAAATTCATATAGGCCGCATTGGCCAGGTGACGGTTCGCGTCCAGGTCTGACCAGCGGATCCGGGTTTCAGTATAAAACGGCTTCAATTTTCAGTTTTTTTTCAAATATAAAGAGCCTAAGTCAAAAACAGCAGCATTCCGGCGGGATTAGTTACGCTTCACGGCCGCCAGGGTAACCACATACAGTTCTTTTATTCCCCCTTCCCAAAGTACTGTAGCCGCCACTTCCAGGGTGGCGCCGGTAGTAAGTACATCGTCTACCAGCATCACCCGCTTACCTTTTAAAAAATTGCCCGCCCCGCTGCTCAGACCGAACACACCCTGCAGGTTTTGGTAGCGACTGAGCCGCCCGCCTGTCCGGGTCTGGGTTCGGGTACTTTTATTTCGGATCAGCAAGCCGGTCTGAACAGGTATGCCCCGGATTTCCCCTATTCCGGCAGCTATGCGCTCAGCCTGGTTATAGCCCCGCTCACGTTGGCGCGAGGGGTGCAGCGGTACCGGAATCAGGCATTCCGCTTCCGGGAAAAGGCCGTAATCCACAATGGCCTTTCCGCACAGCTGACCCAGAAAAAGGGCCAGGTCGGGATGGTTTTTATATTTCAGCGCATGAAGTATATTTTGTACACTTCCACCCTTGGTAAAGCTCAAAAATGAATAAATACCGTGGGTTTTCACCCTTCCCCAGAACTTATTTTCCGGAGATTCGTTATGTATCAGTAGGTTAGTATTTCTTGGCAATGTCCACTGGCATTCAAAGCAAATATCGGTGCCGGTATCGCTGATACAGGTCTGACAAGCTACGCAAATGCGGGGATAGGCGAAGTTGAGAAAATGGCTGACAAAAGATCTGATAAAATTTTTCATAAGTTGTATGTCGTTAGAAGATAAGGAAATATGGAGCAATTTAGTTCGTTTTTTAGAACAAACTACCGGTAAAAAACCAAAAGATTTGAATGGCGTGCTTTTTCTGATCGGGGTACAGGAACTGGGCAAAGGAGCCCTCAGGTTTGACAAGGAACAAAAGCAGGACCTGATGCACATCGCGATTTGCAAAGTACTGAGTATGGGTGGGTTTTACGAGTTGGAGGGCACCGACCAGGACGGTTGGCCACACTGGAAACAATGCCGGGAAATACCTCCCATTGATATGTTAAGCCAGGAGAACCTTTTAAAACATTATGTGATACGTTATTTCCGCGAAGAGGTAGGGGTACATTTTTGAGCGGTAAGCCTTTATAAATCGGCTGTGAGAATCTGATCGCTAATTACTAAAAATACTACGGATGAAAGTTATTACCTTCAATGTAAATGGCATTCGCTCAGCCTTAAACAAAGGCCTGAGGGAATGGTTGATTCGTGAGAATCCCGATACGATATGCCTGCAAGAGATAAAACTATCTGAGACTGAGCTGGTTGAACCGGTTTTCCAAGAACTTGGGTTTCATTGCTACTGGTATCCGGCAGTAAAAAGAGGGTATTCAGGGGTAGGAATATTATCTAAAGTACCTGTAAATCAAATAGTTAGAGGAATAGGAAATGAATTATACGACTCCGAAGGCCGCATTCTCACGGCTACTTTCAACGAGTTTCGCCTGGTTTCCGCCTATTTTCCATCCGGCACCACGGGAGATATCCGCCAGGAAGTAAAATACCGTTTCCTCGACGATTTCTATACGTTCGCAGAGGAATTAAAGAAAGAGGGTACGCCTCTGTTAATTTGTGGAGACGTGAACATCTGCCACCGAGAAATCGATATTCACAACCCCAAGTCCAATGCGAAAACTTCCGGTTTTCTACCGGATGAACGGGCGTGGGTAGAGAAATTTATCGGTACGGGTTTTGTGGATACTTTTCGACATAAAGTCAAAGACCCCCATCACTATACCTGGTGGACCTACCGTGCCGGTGCACGTGCAAAGAACCTCGGTTGGCGAATAGATTATATATTTGCAGCAAATATGAAAGAGGAGGCGATACGGCAAGTACACATTCATAACGATGTCTTTATGTCTGATCATTGTCCCGTCTCCCTTGATTTGACTTTGTAATGGATAGGAGTAGTGAGGGCCTGCGGCCAGATACGATGAGTAGAGGTTACCCGAAATTCACTATCCGGAATTAATATTTATACCGATCAAAATAATGAACAGCGCCATCCGATCGACATTAGATAAAATAGCTGATTACAAGAAAAAATTCTACCAAAATCAGCTGATCAAAGGTATACTTCTGGGTACTGCCCTCATTGTGGGCGCCTTTCTGCTGGTCAACTTCCTGGAATACCTTGGTAGGTTTGGCACACCGCTTCGTATCGTACTTCTTTTCTGTTTTATTGCCGTATCGGCCTATACTCTCACACAATTCATCCTGAAACCGGCCTTTTACCTTCTCCATATTAACCGGCCGATCACCGACGAAGACGCGGCTGTGCAAATCGGTCAGTTTTTTCCCGGCATCAAAGATAAATTATTAAATACTCTCCAGCTGGCCAATCTGTCTGCTACTGAAAATACGCTTTTAGAAGCCAGTATAAGGCAGAAGACGGAAGAATTAAAACTGGTTCGGTTTGCCGATGCTATCAACCTCAAAGAAAACCGGAAATACCTTAAATACGCTGTCCCCCCCCTTGCTTTGGCTTTGCTCATTTCTGCTATTGCACCTTCCTTTTTCAGTAGTACGGAAAGGATTGTAAAGTTTAACAAAACATTCGCTGAACCTGCTCCTTTTCAATTCGAGATCTTAAACGCCAAACTTGATGCCATACGCCACGAAGATTTTAAACTCGAACTCCGCCTGATGGGTAATTCACTTCCGGAAGAGGTATTCCTGGTCTCTAACGGCAGGAAATACAAAATGAACATTGCAGACGAACGCCATTTTGATTATACATTCCGGAACATACAGGAAACTACAAATTTCCATTTCCAGGCAGGCGGATACACCTCCAATTCGTTTCGAATTAACCTGGTGGCCCGGCCAAATCTTCTTTCTTTCAATGTGGCATTGAAATACCCGGCATACCTGGCCAAGCCGGCCGAAGAATTTGACAACGTAGGCAATCTTATTGTCCCTGAAGGTACGCTGATCCGTTGGGTATTCAAAACAGACGAGACGGATCAATTCCAAATGATCTTCGACAGTACAGAAAGTATAAATGTGGAAAAAGGTTTATTCTCAGACTACAATTACCAGAAGAAAATATCCCAAACCACGTCGTATGAGATCGTCCTGAAAAACAAAAATTCACAAAATGCAGATCTTATCAACTACCACATCAATGTTATCCCCGACCGTTATCCACAAATCCACTTCGAACAAATGTCAGATTCCAGCCTCTACAACTATATCGGGATAGGGGGGAGTATCTCTGACGACTACGGAATTTCCGATTTCCGTTTTGCATACAGAACGCGTGGAGAAAAAACATTCCAACTTATTCCCATTCCCTTTAACAAATCTTCATTATCCCAAACATTCTTTTACCAGGTAGATCTGAACGAACTCGGTCTGGATAAAAACGATCAATTGGAATATTACCTTATTGTAACGGACAATGACGGCGTTAACGGAAGAAAATCTACCAAATCGTCGCTTTTAACCTTCAATATGCCCACTACCGAAGAATATACACAGGATGTGGAAAAAGAAGTGAATAAAACCCAGGACAAGTTTGAGGAGTTGCTTCAAAAGTCTAAAGAGTTTAAAAAAGACCTTACCGATCTTGAAAACGACCTCAAAAAGAAGAAAGAAACCGACTTTCAGGATAAAAAAGACCTGGAAAGGCTGTTAACCCAAAAGGAAGAATTGAACAAAGAATTACAAAATCTCAAAGAGCAACTGCAGGAATTACTGGAAAAACAAAACCGCTTTGAACAGCAAGACCCTAAATTGATAGAAAAAATGGAGATGCTGCAAGAGATGCTAAATGAATTAATGAAGAATGAAGATTCAAGTGTACTGGAAGAACTCAAAAAGATGTTAGAGAAGAGTTTAGACGAAAAGTCGCTTGATCAGCTGGAAAAATTCAATCGTCAACAACGTAACCTGGACAAAGAACTTGACCGTACCCTAAATCTCTTTAAAGAACTGCAGCGTAAACAGAAAATAGAAGAAACGGTAAAAGATCTGCGCGAATTGAGCGAAAAACAAGAAGAATTAGCTGACGATCCGAATAAAAATTCCGAAACCGAACAAGAAAAACTAAATAAACAATTTGATGACCTCAGTAACAAACTAGAACAGATTGAAGAGAAAAGCGAGGAATTAAACAAGTCTTTTGATCCCCTGAAAGAAGAACAAGATGATATAAACCAGGATCAAAAAAATGCCAAGTCTGACTTGCAAAAAAACCAAAAGGATGCTGCTTCTAAATCACAAAAAAACGCAGCCGAAAAAATGAAGAAAATGGCGGATGCATTGGAACAACAAATGCAGTCGGCTGAAATGAAGCAAACCCAAATGGACATGAAATCTCTCCGGGAAATACTGGAAAACCTGATTAAGATTTCACACGATCAGGAGCGGATCATGAAAAACTTCCGAAACATATCCGTTTCCGATCCCCGTTTTGGTCCGCTTTCCCAGGATCAACTAAATATATCTAACGACGCAAAAATTATCGAAGATTCACTTTTCGCACTGGCAAGCAGGGTTATGCAGCTGGAAGCTATAGTGACTAAAGAAGTCACCGGCATGAAAAACAATATCGATGAATCCGTAAAGCTAATCCGGGAACGTAAATTACAAAATGCAGCGGCTAAGCAACAGTCAAGCATGACTTCCATGAACAATCTCGCCCTTATGCTAAGCGATGTTTTCAAACAAATGCAGCAGCAAATGTCCGGATCCGGAGAAGGAGAGGAAGACGGAAAGCCCGGTGACTTTGGTCAGAAACAGCAAATGATCAATCAGCGCATTCAGGGAATAGGCACCGAAGGAAAAACACAAAAGGAAATATCCGAAGAAATAGCCCGAATTGTAAACGAGCAAGCACGTCTACGTAAGCAACTTCAGGAGATGCAGGAAAAACTGAATGGCACCGAAGCAGGTAAAAAATTGGGCAATGAGTTAGAGAATCTACAGAAAGAGATGGAGAAATCAGAAGAAGACCTGGTTAATAAACGCATTACTCCTGAACTGCAACGCAGACAACGTAATATCGAAACCAGACTACTCGAAGCCGATAAAGCTATAAAAGAACAAGAGATGGATCCCACCCGTAAGGGTAGAACGGCTCAAAAATTCACTAAGCCGAGTCCCCCTGATCTTGAAAAATTTAAAAAAGAAAAAGAAAAACAAGTAGAATTACTCCGTACCACACCGCCAAATTTTACACCATTCTATAAAAATCAAACCGATAACTATTTTAAAAGAATAAATTAAACGTTTCACGTGAAACATCCACCCACATGTTTCACGTGAAACACTAAAAAGAATATGTTTAGTAAATACGATGTAATAGTGGTAGGGGCTGGCCATGCGGGCTGTGAAGCGGCGCATGCAGCTGCCACCATGGGTTCTAAGGTACTTCTAGTTACCATGAACCTGCAAACCATAGCACAAATGTCTTGCAACCCCGCTATGGGTGGTGTAGCTAAAGGACAAATAGTACGGGAAATCGATGCATTAGGAGGGATGTCTGGAATTGTTTCTGACGAAACCATGATTCAATTCCGGATGCTCAATAGGTCGAAAGGCCCCGCGATGTGGTCGCCTAGGTGTCAATCAGACCGTATGGAATTTGCTTTAAACTGGCGGGATAAATTGGAGAAGAATACCAACGTTTCTTTCTGGCAAGAAATGGTTACCGATATCCTCGTTGAAAATGATAAAGTCACAGGTGTTAAAACCTCTCTTGGACTAGAAATTAAAGCCGATACCGTAGTATTGACCAACGGCACTTTCCTCAATGGACGCATTCATATAGGAGAAAAGAATTTTGGAGGAGGACGAACAGGGGAGTCCGCCGCATTTGGAATTACCGAAAAGCTGATATCTTTGGGATTTGAATCCGGGCGAATGAAAACCGGAACTCCTCCACGGGTAGACGGAAGAACGATTCGTTACGAGGCGATGCAGGAACAACTGGGTGATGAAAATCCAGAAAAATTTTCCTATACCGATACCCCACACCTTACCAAACAAAATTCTTGTTGGATCAGCTACACCAATACCGCTGTACATGAAGAATTGCGCAAAGGTTTCGATAAATCACCAATGTTCAATGGGCGAATACAAGGATTAGGACCACGTTATTGTCCTTCCGTAGAAGACAAAATTAACCGTTTTGCAGAAAAAGAAAGCCATCAGATCTTCCTCGAACCCGAAGGAAGAACTACCATAGAAATGTATGTAAATGGCTTTTCTACCTCACTACCCGAAGATATACAGTATGCCGCCATCACCAAAATTCCCGGGTTTGAAAACGTAAAAATGCTTAGACCTGGCTATGCTATTGAATACGACTACTTTCCACCCACTCAACTAAAACTTACCCTGGAAACCCAAAGGGTGGAAAATCTGTTCTTTGCCGGACAAATTAACGGTACTACGGGTTATGAAGAAGCGGCCGCACAAGGGCTAATAGCGGGGATTAACGCACATAGAAAAGCACATGAACTCAGCGAATTTTACCTAAAAAGAGACGAAGCGTATATAGGTGTACTTATAGACGATCTGGTCAACAAAGGTACCGACGAACCGTATAGAATGTTTACTTCAAGGGCAGAATTCCGTACTATATTGCGCCAGGATAATGCCGATATACGCCTGACAAAAAAAGGATTTGATATCGGTTTGGCATCTCAAAAACGCCTGAGTAGGGTAGAAGAAAAAATCCAAAAGTCAGATGAACTGATACTTAAACTGGAAAAGACAAAACTCGCTCCAGAAGAAATAAATCCTTATCTTACCCGTATAGAATCAGCACCTATTAAAGAAAAAAGCACGGTGTATAATCTGTTAAAAAGACCTGAATTGAACATTGCTCAACTGTCTGAAAATAACGATATTATAGAAAATATCACCTCAGACTATAACAAAGAACAAAAAGAACAGGCTGAAATAAAAATCAAATACGAAAAGTATATTGAAAAGGAACTTCTGCTGGCCGAGCGAATGTCGCGACTCGATGAAATCAAATTAAATCCCGACTTTGACTACGCGTCATTGAAATCGCTTTCCATAGAATCAAGACAAAAACTGGCGGCTATTAAACCCCTGAATCTGGGACAAGCCTCCCGCATAAGCGGAGTTTCTCCCGCAGACCTTTCTGTATTAATGTTATACCTGGGCAGATGAAATTTTAGATGTTAGATATTAGATATTAGATGTTAGATATTAGATGTTAGATATTAGATATTAGAT
>JBEBRS010000012.1:0-31433 GCA_040394705.1 Leadbetterella byssophila | reverse complement strand
AAATGAGGGTGTAAATGAGGGTGTAAATGAGGGTGTAAATGAGGGTGTAAATGAGTTGCTAAGATTGATAAAAGAAACACCGGGAAAGAGAATGCCTCATTATGCGTCAATGATGAATGTTCCGGAGAAAACTATTGAACGTTGGTTAAGACAATTGCGCGACGAAAACAAAATTGAATTTAGAGGAGCCGCTAAAACAGGAGGCTATTTTGTGGCAGGCAGTAACTAAAACTTATACAGATGAATTCGGTCTTAACTAATCTGCTTCCTTTGTTTCATGCTGATCACCGTCTGCAGCACCACCGAGGTCATGACCAGGAATAGCCCCGCGTAAAAAGAGACGTTCACCTCTTTGGCTTCCTGGAAGATCAGGAAAGCCAGGGCGATGGCGTATACCGGTTCAAGGTTGAACGTAAGGTTGACGGTAAACGCAGGAATTCGCTTGAGGGCTTCGGCAAAGAGCCAGTACAATCCTACCGTACAGAAAAGAGCCAGCAACAGTAAGTAGAAGGTGTCTGAGAGGTTTGGAATGAGGTAATCGGTGGGAAACCAATGCAGATAAAGGGGCAAAATCAGGGTAAGACCCACCGTTCCGCCGGCAATCTGGTAAAAGTTAATCACCTTGGTTTCAAACCTCCGGACCAGTTTTTCGTTATATATCGTATAAAGAGCGGCAAAGACGGAGGAGATCACGCCCAGCACAATGCCCGTCTGGTGAGAAGTGTCAAAGTGAAATATCAGACCTATGCCCGCTATGGTGAGCAGACTTAACAGTATTTCGGAGAAAACAAACCTTTTTTTGTGGATAAGGGGAACAAAAAGAGCGGTGAAACAACTGGTCAGCGCATAACAAACTACCCCTATGGAGACATTGGCATACTTGATACTTCCGTAAAAAAACAGCCAGTGTATGGTAATGATTAATCCTACCGAGGCTATGGTAAGTTTGTCTTTCCAGGTCCGGGGATGAGGCGTTCGGCTAAAATACAGCCAAAGGAAAAGGGCTACGGATGAAATCAAAACCCGGTACCAGGTAAGCAGCCCCTCATTCAGGGTAATCAGCTTACCGAAAATGCCGGTAAATCCCGCCAGGATGACCGCAATATGCAGAAGTACGTAGGGCCGCTTCATATCCGAAAAAGAACACCGTTTTAAAGGGCTACAAAATTCTGTAAATTAAATCATATTGCAGAGCAAAACCCGAAAAGATATTTTTGCAGTTTTAAGATAGCCGGGTAGATTCAAACGGGGAAAGTCAAGAGATGCCAGAGTGGGCTTCCTGGTGGACAGCAATTCCGGTGCGGTCCAGCGCTCAAGACAATCGAGCCCTATAAATTGCTCCGCTTCATTTCCGAGACGGCGTAATCCACCGCCCGCGCCGCGAGCGCCATATACGTCAAAGACGGATTCACATTAGAAGCCGATACCATGGCCGCGCCGTCGGTCACAAAAACGTTCGGCGCCCCCCAGACCTGGTTGTGGGCATTTAAAACCGAGGTTGCGGCATCACGCCCCATACGCGCCGTACCCATCTCATGAATGCTGATACCCGGCGCCGATTTCTGGGTTTCGTACGTACGGATGTTCTTTAAGCCCGCAGCCTCCATAATTTTTATCCCTTCCTCCACCATGCAGGCTTTCATCTTGTATTCGTTCTCTGTCAAGGCCGCGTCAAAACGCACCAGTGGCAGTCCCCAGGCGTCTTTTTCCCCGCTCAGCGTAAAACGGTTGCTTTCAAAAGGAAGAATTTCCCCAAAACCCTGGAGGCTGAAAGTCCAGGGACCCAGCCGCGCGTACTCCTCTTTGAGCTGCGCGCCGAAAGGCACATCACTCCCCGCGGCACTCCGCCCGGCCCCGCCCTGGTAACCGAAACCCCTCAGGAAATCCCGGCGGTCGTTCCCTATATTCACAAAACGTGGAATATAGACGCCGTTCGGCCGTTTCCCGAAATAATACCGGTCTTCAAAGCCTTCAAACGTGCCCTGTATCGCCAGCGACTTGTGGTGATCCATGATGTTCCGGCCCAGCTGCCCGCTGTCGTTCCCCAGGCCATCGGGGTGTGTCACGGAAGTAGACTGCATCATGATCCAGGCCGAGTTAACCGCACTCGCGTTCAGGAAAATAAGCCGGCCGTAGTACTCCGTTTCCTCCTTCGTGTCATGATCTATGGCCCGTACGCCCGTGGCCCGGCCCCGGGCATCGTCAAAAATAACCCGATATACAATTTTTCCCGAAACCAGGGTGAGATTGCCCGTGCGCTGGGCGGCGGGTAAGGTGGCCGACTGGCTACTGAAATACGCCCCGTAAGGGCAGCCCCGCATGCAGCGGTTCCGGAACTGGCACGAGGAGCGCCCCAGCGCCCTCTGCTCTTCCGTAGGCCGGGTGAGGTTGGCCGTGCGCCCCACCGTCATCCTGCGTCCCAGGTTTTTCTTCAGGCGCTCCCTGATCTCCCGCTCCACACAATTCATTTCCATGGCCGGTTGAAACTCTCCGTCCGGCAAGGTGTCCCAGCCCTCGGGCTGTCCGCTGATGCCGGCGAACTTTTCCACATAACTGTACCAGGGAGCCAGGTCTTTGTAACGGATAGGCCAGTCGATGCCGATGCCTTCCCGGGCATTGGCCTCAAAATCAAGGTCGGAAAAACGGTACGACTGCCGTCCCCACATCAGGGAGCGCCCGCCCGTCTGGTAGCCCCGCACCCAGGTGAAAGTCTTCTCCTCTTCGTAAGGAAAATCCACATCGCGCGTAAAAAAATGGCGGTGTTCTTCGTTCGCAGTATAGCCCGTGCGGATATTGGCCCAGTAGTCCTGCTGCGTTTTCAGGTCCATACGGCCCCGGTGCGGCAACTCCCAGGCCTCGGCCATGGCCGTAGGGTAATCTTCCCGGTGCCTGACCTCTCTCCCCCTCTCCAGGAGGAGCACTTTTAGCCCCTTCTCCGTTAATTCTTTTGCTGCCCATCCTCCGGACAAGCCGGAGCCTACTACAATCGCGTCGAAAACTTCCCTCACGTTTATTCGCCTAAAATACCGGTTTCAAGGCCTCTCAGTTCGGCAAGGCCCCTCAGGCGGCCAATGGCAGAGTAGCCCGGATTAGAAGTCTTATGTAAATCATCCAGCATTTGGTGCCCGTGGTCGGGACGGAACGGAATGGGCTTCGCCCTTCTCTGGTTTTCCTCCGTCAGGGCCTTCATCACCCGGTAAAGATTGACGTCTCCGTCCAGGTGATCGGCTTCGTAAAAATTGCCGGTTTCGTCTTTCCGTACATTCCGTAAATGCGCGAAATACACCCTCTCTTTTACGCGTTCGAAGATCCTCGGGATATCGCCGGCATTGCCTGCGCCCAGGGAACCCGTGCAGAAACAAACCCCGTTGAACTCCCGGTCTACAGCGGTCAGGAGGTAATCGAAATCCTCCCACTTGCTCATGATCCGCGGAAGTCCCAGGATAGGGTAGGGCGGATCATCCGGATGAATCGTCAGGTGAATGCCGTTTTTCGTACAGGTTTCGGCTATACTTTCCAGGAAAAACTTCAGGTTCTCTTTCAGCCCTTCCCGCCCCAAATCTTTGTAGGTCCGTATGCTTTTCAGCAGGTCTTCCGGTTCAATGTCTTTTTCTCCGGGTATCCCCATCAGGATCACCCTTTGCAATTCCGACAGCTGATGGTCGGTATACTGGTGATAACGTCTTTCCGCCTGGGCCAGGATCTCCGTGCTGTAGTCCGCGGCCGCTTCTTCCCGTTTAAGAAGATAGATGTCAAAAATGGCCAGGTCTATCCAGTTAAAGTACAGGGCTTTGGCTCCGTTCTTCATCTCCAGGTCCAGCTGGGTGCGGGTCCAGTCGAGTACAGGCATGAAATTATAGCACACCGTTTTTATACCGCAGGCCGCCAGGTTTTGCAGAGAACGGTTGTAGTTGTCCAGGTAATGGGCATACCGGCCGCTACGGGTTTTAATGTCTTCGTGTACCGGCACGCTTTCTACCACAGACCAGACCAGTCCGGCGTCTTCAATCTCCTTTTTGCGTTGAAGAATATCTTCCACAGGCCAGATTTCACCGTGCGGAATATGGTGGAGCGCTGTGACGATACCGGTGGCTCCGGCTTGTTTCACATCCTGGAGGCTTACGCCGTCGGCCGGGCCATACCAGCGCCAGGTTTGTTCGAGTTTAGTTTTCATAGATTCTCAGTTCTCCTGAATTCACGGAGAAAGTAGTTTCATATTTGGTTAAAGCTTTTGAACTGCCGCTAACTACCTTTCCGGTCACGTCAAAAACCGAATTGTCTTTGGCACAGGTAAAGGTCTGGTTACCGGAATTGTAGGTGATGGGGGAAGTCGCGTCGTTCGGACAAGTGCTGGATAAAGCCGCCCAGCTGGCCGAAGCAAGTCGCGCAATAATCACTTTGTTTTGCGTATTGGTGGCAGAGCCTCCCACGTTTTGGAGGGCGGTATACGGACTTTGATTAATATTGATCACAAAGTCGAGGCCGGGAGACCCTTTGGGATCCGGATCCGGAATAGCCGTCTCGCCACAGGCCTGAAACAGGAGGGCCATCCACATTATTCCATACAGTTTTCCGTATCTTTTCATAAGTATCGTGTCGTTAAATTGAAGGTACTGTCACCCGGTTGCCGGCGGTCAGAACGGAGCCGGCAGGGTAAAGCCCAAAACTAAAAAATATACCCTTAAAATACAGGATTCCGGAGAACTATTTTTTATATAACGCCATATTCCCCTAAATTTACATGATGAAGAGGAAACGGGAATGGCCCGCTCCTTACCACTAAAAATTAAACACGAATTAAAATATGAATTATTGGCTGGTGAAATCGGAACCTTTTAAATTTTCATGGGATACCTTCGTTAATATGGGAGGGGATATGTGGGACGGAGTCCGTAATTACGCGGCCCGGAATAACCTCATGGCCATGAAAAAAGGAGACCTGGTATTCTTTTATCACTCCAATGAAGGCCTGGAGATTGTAGGGCTGGCTACCGTAACCAAAGAGCATTACCCGGACCCCACCACAGACGATGCAAGGTGGGTGGTAGTGGATCTGGCGCCGGTGAGAAAATTGAAGAAAACCGTGAGCCTGGCACAGATCAAAGCCGATCCGGTTTTGCAGGAAATGGCCATCGTAAAGCAGTCCAGGCTTTCCGTGAGCCCCGTTACCCCCACAGAATTTGATCGAGTAATGGATTTGGCTGATGAGAATTAGAATAGTTTTCGTTTTATTGTTAAGTTTTTTTTCAGGGTATAGTCAGGATGTTACCCATATTTCAGTGGCGGGTAACAGTAGCCAGGTAAGAGCGGTCAACCTTAAGGAGAGCGGCATTATCGTATTGGATAAATCGCCTGATGGCATGCTGAATATCCGGAAAGTGGATACCACCCTGCACGTAGCTTGGGAAACCCAGACGGAAATTCCGGCCAAGGCCAATTTTATCGACGAATACTTTGACGGGAAATTCCTTTATATCATTCTGGAACCCAAAGACGCCCGGAACTTTATAATCCTGAAAATTTCCTCGGCCTTTGCGGCTTATCAGCGCTTTGATTTTCCTTTGGCCAAAGGGTTTCAGTATGGCTTTTTCGCGGCAAACGACAAGGTGATCTGCCTGGGTGGTGCGGTGAAAACCGAGCCTTTTATCGCTATCCTGGAAACCATCCCGGGAGCCTCGCCGCGGTTTGTCAGCGGGGGAGGCAAAGGCAGTATGGAACTTCAGGCTGTACACGTGACCGACAACGCCATCTTTGCTACGTTTATCAATAACGTAAAGAAAACCAACCAGATCATTTTCAGGGAGTTTGACTATTCAGGAAAAGTGGTAGCGAGCAATACGCTCAAGGCAGGGAAAGACAGCGTTTTCCTGTCGGTGAAGTACTTTGAAAACTACGACAGGCGTCTCCTGCTGGGCAATTACGGCATTGGCAAAACCCCGTCTAACGGCATGCATACTTCCCAGGGAATCTTTTTGGCAGATATTGACCAGGAACGTATCCGGTACTACAGTTTTTCCGGGTTTGAGAATCTCTTTGGCTTCCTGAACGAAAGGCAGAAGGGCCGCCTGGACCGCCAGGTAGAGAAAAAGAAGAAAAAAGGCCGGGAGCATAGCTTTGATTACCGGTTTTTTATCAGCGGCCTCCGTTTTTCGGAAGGCAAGACCCTCATTGCCGGAGAAGTGTTTCAGCCGGAATACCGCAGCCGCAATTATCCGGGAATGTACGGATTCTCTCCCTTTTACTCCACCATGTACTGGGGGCGCCCCCTGCTGTATAACTACTACTGGCTGAACAATTCCTTTTACGGCTATAACTACCGGAATGCACAGGTTTTCGACGGGTTCCGGTACCTGGAGGGCGTACTTTTTGCTATTGATGAGCAGGGAGAACTGGTGTGGGATCATTCTTTTCCCTATAAAAACCTGAAATATTATGAACTGGCCAGCCATCTGAAGGTAAGCGGTACCGCCGAAAATACGGTGGCGATGTACAGTGTGGGGTCTAAACTTCGCATGGCGGAAATGGACAAGGCCGGCAACCGGGTCAATGACCGTGAATTTGATCCCGAGTCGCTTGACCTCCGGTTCAGAAACAAGAAAGCCGAATTTTCTAATTTTGAACACTGGTACGATAATGTCTATTTTAACTGGGGAGTAAGAAAAGACGGGGGAAGCAACCACTGTTTTATCCAGAAGCTGACCCCCTGAGGCCATACCCCCATGACACCGAAAAACCCGGCACTCGGCACTCGGCACTCAGAACTCGGCACTCGGCACTCGGAACTCAGCACTCGGCACTCGGCACTCAGCACTCGGCACTCAGAACTAACATTTACCGATGAAACGACTACTCTTTCTCCTTCTCTTTCTATCGCCGGCGGCAGACGCCCAGCTACTGCGGTCTGCTACCCTGGAGGTGCTGGGTAGCCCGGGTTGGTACCGGGTAATCTCTTTGCAGAAGGACGGATTGGTGATGATCGTCAAAGAAGACCAGACCCGTTTTAAGGTGGTCAGGATGGACGCTGCCCTGAATAAATTATGGGACCAGGATCTTTTCCTGGATACGGAAAGAGGGCCCGCGGCCGTAGCATTGCATGAGGGTCGCCTCAGCCTCATGTTTTCCGAAACCTCCGGGATGTATTACCAGTTGCTGGATTTCGATCTACGGAATGGGGAGTACGTGCGAAGAGGATTTGAAATACGTGAATTTTTCCAGGATAAAGGACTGGTCATGTACCGCGACAAGGCCTTGCTTACCGGCACCAATGCCGGGGGGCTGGTGTATTACGTATACGATTTTCAGCAAGATATGGGCCGGATGATCACTACGGAACTGAAGGGGAAGATTGAAATTGAAGACGTGCAGGTAGAAACAGACGGTAGGCTCAATATCCTGGTGGTGGAGAAAATACCGGGGTACGCCAACGAGGCCAGAAAAAAGGGAGAGTACGTGAAAAGTTCGCGGGTGGCCGAGGTCAGACTGGATACCGCAGGGAAGCTCGTACAGAGAAAAGATATTGTCCCCCATGAAGGGCGGTTTCCCGTGTCGGGCACCCGGAACGGGGAGCTGGTCAGCGGAATCTATCAGCAGCCTGACGGACAGAAAGGCCTGTATTTTTCTTTTCTGAAGTCAGACCGGAACATACCGGTATTTTATCGTTCTTTCGCCGCGCTGGCGAGTGGACAGGAAGAGGGGAAACAAAAGGAAAAATTCCTGAAAAACGCCTCTTTGCTCGTACTTCCGCCTTTTGAGGGCAGGGATGAAATTCATTT
The DNA here is from genome assembly GCA_040394705.1 of Leadbetterella byssophila. Taxonomy (GTDB): domain Bacteria; phylum Bacteroidota; class Bacteroidia; order Cytophagales; family Spirosomataceae; genus Leadbetterella; species Leadbetterella byssophila_B. The sequence goes on along the minus strand of JBEBRS010000012.1, from coordinate 23,661 downwards.
GGGGGGCGTGTTTTATACGCCCCGGTACACGAATGTAAGGGCGTACGAAGGGGGGCGGAACGCCGGCGGTACTGTATTCTCGGGAATGGAGTTTGCTTCCAGCCGGATTTTTAGCCTGGATACAGAAGGTTCCGTTACCGCAGAAAATACCATAGGAATAAACCAGATGCTGGGCCAGTTGACCCCGCCCGTCAGCATCAACCGGGCGGGTGCTGTGGCCTACTTGTCAAATGGAAAAGTACTCGTGAGAAACTTTCATATCGGTTCGCGTTCTATAGCCTACCAGCTCACAGACGACCACAGCGCCGGCACACCTTATGTAGCCGGGTACCGCCAGGTGATGCATTGGTACGATAACGTTTTCCTGGCCATAGGTACCCAGAGCCGGGTAGAAGCACAGCAGGTTACCCCGCCCACCGGCGCTAAGAAAAAAAAGAAACGCTCCATCCCGTATACCCAAACCCGGAAAACCTACTTTCTCACCTCCCTGTCGGCCGGGCAGTCCGAATAGCTTTTGGGTCAGGGCCTGTTTCTCACACAGGAGCCGGATTAAAAGTTTAATCTTTTTGTTTCATTCTTATTTAAAAAATTAAGAATTTTGCGTAATTCCAGCTTTTTATGAGGTATTTGGTGTGGTTTGTGATCGGTGTTCTGCTATCGGGGTGTTCCAGCACCTCCCGTGACGAATACGACATGCCCCTGGAATCTTCAAAATCAAAAGAGCAGCAGCTGAAAGTGATCCTTGAACAGCTTTCGGAAAGTATCAAGGCCAATCCCAGCAATCCTCTGAACTATTACAAGCGTGCCAGCTGGCAATACCAGGAAGGAAATTATGCGGAGGCGCTGATTGATATTACCCGGGCTGAACGGCTCAACCCCAACTCGGGTGAAATCCTCTTTTTAAAAAGCGCCATTTTGCAAAAATCAGGAAAGGAAAACGCGCTGGAAAACGCCTTGTATGCCGAAGACCAGGAATATGAGTCGCCGGAGCTCTTTGCCCTGATTGGTAACCTGTACCTCGATAAATCTGATTTTGGAAAGGCGGAAGAGTATTTCCGGAAAGCCGAAGACGTTTACCCCTATAATTCAGGCTTGTTTAACGGGAAGGGAAGGTACTATGCCATGCAGAAAGATACGCTCACGGCCATTCATTTCTATAAGAAGGCCATCTTTACCCGTCCCGGGGTATTTGAATATTACAATGACCTGATCGGTATTTATGGCAAGGCGCGCATGATTGACTCGGCCCTTTACTTTAACGAACTGGCCATTGCCCGGTTTCCCGGAAGGAAGGAGCTTTTGTACAACAAGGGTTTTATCCTGGAGGAAACCGGGATGCTTGACAGTGCCATTGTACTTTACCGGCGGTTTCTGAGGGAAGAACCCGACCGGTTTGATGTGTACGAAAGAATTGGCAATGTCTATTTTCGGAAGCGTGACTTCCCTTCGGCGTACATTTCTTATAATAAATGGGCTGAAATGGAACCGGAAAACCCTTTGCCACGTTTAAAAGCTGCCCGGAGTTATATTGCACAGTATAATCTCCCTGCGGCCAGATACTACCTGGAAAAGGCCCTGGAAAAACATCCTGATAACACATTGCTGAAAGCGGAGTTGAATGCCGTCAACTACAGAATCGCCTCAGGATCCCTGGCGCCGTCTGCCCGGGAAGCAGACGATGAACTTTCCAAAGAGAGAGTCAAAGAAGAGGAAAGGATCTTTAACAGGTCATTACAGATCAATAAGATACCAAAAAGAAAGCCCACTTTAATCGGTAGGGATTCTACCCGAAATTAAGAAGTATGCGGCTGAAAGCGGAAGAACCGCAGGGCCATAATATATAGTGAATAGAATGAACATAAAAATTACACTTCCCGACGGAAGTATCCGGGAGTATGAACAGGGGGTAACTCCTTATGAGGTGGCGCTGTCTATCAGCGAAGGCCTGGCCAGAAATGTACTGGCCGCTCGTGTCAATGCGCAGGTTGTAGACCTGAACACACCGTTGAATGAAGATTCTACGGTTGCTTTACTGACCTGGAATGACACGGAAGGGAAATCGGTTTTCTGGCATTCTTCCGCGCACCTGATGGCGGAGGCCCTCGAAGCCCTGTATCCGGGAGTGAAGTTTTGGGTTGGTCCGCCGCTTGAAAACGGGTTTTATTACGATGTGGACACCAACGGTACCCCGATTTCTTCAGACGACTTCAAGAAGATAGAAGATAAAATGCTGGAGCTGGCCCGTCAGAAAAATGATTATGTGCGTATCCCCATAGCCAAAGCGGACGCAATAAAATATTTTGAGGAAAAAGGCGACGAATACAAGCTTGATTTGCTTGAGGGACTGGAAGACGGGAATATTACCCTCTATAAGCAGGGGAATTTTACCGATCTCTGCCGGGGGCCTCACATTCCGAATACCGGTTTTATCAAAGCGGCCAAAATTATGAATGCCGCCGCGGCCTACTTTAAAGGAGACCAGAACAATAAAATGCTGACCCGGGTATACGGTGTGACCTTCCCCAAAGCCAAAGAACTGGAAGAATATCTCCAGTTCCTGGAAGAGGCGAAGCGCAGAGACCACCGTAAGCTGGGGGCAGAACTCGATATTTTTACGTTTTCAGACAAGGTGGGCAAAGGCCTTCCCCTTTGGTTGCCCAAAGGAGCCATGTTGAGAGAACGCCTGGAAAATTTCCTGAAAAGAGCTCAGTTAAGGTCGGGTTACCTGCCCGTAGTTACGCCGCATATCGGAAGCAAACAGCTGTATGTTACTTCCGGACACTGGGAAAAATACGGGGAAGACTCTTTCCAGCCTATCAAAACACCGGAAGAAGGAGAGGAGTTTATGCTGAAACCCATGAACTGCCCTCATCACTGCGAGATTTACAAGTCAAGGCCCCGGAGTTACCGGGATCTCCCCCTGCGCCTGGCGGAATTCGGAACGGTATACCGCTACGAACAGAGCGGAGAGCTGCACGGTTTGACTCGCGTAAGGGGTTTTACCCAGGATGACGCCCATATTTTCTGTGCCAACGACCAGGTAGAAGAGGAGTTCAAGAAAGTGATTGATTTGGTGCTGTATGTGTTCAAATCGCTTGGATTTGACGATTTTTCAGCCCAGATTTCCCTCAGGAGCCAGGAAGACCGGAGCAAGTACATCGGGTCAGACGAAGATTGGGATAAAGCCGAGGCCGCCATTGTAAAGGCTGCGGACGAAAAAGGTTTAAACACCGTGGTAGAGTACGGAGAGGCGGCTTTCTATGGCCCTAAACTCGATTTTATGGTGAAAGACGCCCTGGGCCGTAAATGGCAGTTGGGAACGATACAGGTAGATTATAACCTGCCCAAAAGATTTGACCTGGAATATATGGGGTCAGACAATCAGCGTCACCGGCCGGTCATGATTCACCGGGCGCCTTTCGGCTCCATGGAACGTTTCATTGCCATTCTCCTGGAAAACACAGCGGGCAATTTCCCTTTCTGGCTGTCGCCGGAGCAGATCGCCGTATTACCGATTTCCGAGAAATACGAAGATTTTTCCAACGAAGTATTCCTGATTTTGCAGGAAAATGATATCCGCGGCTATATTGACCACCGTGCCGAGAAGATTGGGCGGAAAATCAGGGACGCGGAGGTAAATAAGGTGCCTTTGATGCTGATTATTGGTGAAAAAGAGGCGGAAGAAGGAAAAGTATCGGTCCGCAAAAAGGGAGAAGGCGATCTCGGGACTTTCACCGTTCCTGAGTTTATTGAATTTGCTAAGAATGAGATAAATAAAAATATTCCAAAATTTGGCAATAATTAAAAACTAAGTAATAAATTTGGTCGATTTTTCCAAACGGAAATTGACTTTTTAAACACTGTATGGCAAAAAACATGAGAAGGCCGTATCGTCCACCGGTCAGAAAAGAGGACGAGCATAGAATAAACGAAAAGATCAGGGGTGTACAGGAAGTAAGGCTTGTGGGAGAGAATGTGGAGCAGGGAGTAGTGCCTTACGCCAAAGCCATGGAGATCGCCCGGTCACAGAACCTGGACCTGGTGGAGATAGTTCCCAATTCGGCGCCACCCGTTTGTAGAATTGTCGATTATTCCAAGTTTAAATACGAACAGAAAAAGAAACAAAAGGAGCTGAAAGCCAAGCAGGTGAAAACCGTGATCAAAGAGATCCGTTTCGGCCCTCAGACCGATGATCATGACTTTGAATTTAAGCTAAAGCACGCGGAAAACTTCCTGAAAGAGAATTCAAAAGTAAAAGCGTACGTGCATTTTGTAGGCCGTCAGATCGTTTTTAAAGACCAGGGTTTTAAACTGCTGGAACGTTTTACCGAAGCTTTAGCAGAGTTAGGGAAGCCTGAAGCCCCTCCCAGGCTGGAAGGAAAACGTCTGAATGTAATTATTGCACCGAAGCCAAAGAAATAAAAAAAACGCCGTAAGGCGTTTTTTTTATGGTTAGTCTTCCAGTTGAAGTGTTCGGGCCACTTCGTTGTAGTCGAGGGTGTTAATGCCTGCCACCACTTCCGAAGAGGCTATCGCCACCACTTTGAAAACAGCATTTCCCTGGGGAGCCGGTGTCATACCGTCATCGTCCTGGATCAGAAAGCTGATTACGCCCGGACTGTACAGGTAAAAAGTATGGCTGTTATAATAGATTTCGTTGTTGTTGTCGTCCAGGTAGCCATCGGTGTAAGAAAACGGCACAGGCACATACGTATTCGTACCCTGCTGCAGGTAACAAAGCACAGCTCCGCTTTCCACGATGTCGGCGGTAATAATGGAACATTGCTTCTGGGCTTCCCGGAGGTACCCGTCTCCCGACCAGTTGGAAGGGGTAACCGTAATAATCTGGGTCTTTACGTTCGCGTTTCCGTCTACACCGTCACGGCCCGCGGGCCCCTCCGGCCCCTCTACTTTACATGAAGTAATCCCCACGATGACCGCAAGAATCACCGCACAAGATAAAAATCTGAAATGATGCATAAATGAAATGGGGTATTAAAAGGTTTAGGTAAGAATTTGATGGATATGTTGAAGCTCATCTGCTGAAAATTGTTTGTTCTCCAGGGCGCCGAGAGAATCCATTAATTGAGCAGTTCTGCTGGCACCTATCAGTACAGATGTTACTTTCTGGTCTTTTAAAAGCCATGCTATCGCCATTTGAGCCAGGGACTGACCACGCTGGAGGGCCAGGTCGTTGAGTTTTCTGACTTTGGCAAGGGTGGAATCATCTACTTCACTGGTCTGCAGGAAGCCGGAAGACTTGGCTGCGCGGGAGTCTTCGGGTATTCCTTTGAGGTATTTATTGGTCAGCAGACCCTGTGCTAAGGGTGAAAATACGATACATCCCGTTCCGGAAGCTACGAGGGTGTCCAGGAGGCCTTCTTCGGGATCCCTCACCAGGAGGGAATACTTGGGCTGGTGAATAAGGCAAGGGGTGCCGAGGTCGTTTAGTATAGCCAGAGCGGCCCGGGTCTGCTCCGCGCTGTAGTTGGAAAGCCCCACATACAAGGCTTTCCCCTGCCTTACCAGACTGTCGAGCGCGCCCATGGTTTCTTCCAGTGGGGTGCGGGGATCGGGGCGGTGGGAGTAGAAAATATCCACGTAATCCAGTCCCATGCGTTTCAGACTCTGGTCGCAGCTGGAGATCAGGTATTTCCGTGAACCCCACTCTCCATAGGGGCCCGGCCACATGCGGTAGCCCGCCTTGGAAGAGATGATCAGTTCATCGCGGTAGGGCTTCAGGTCCTGAGCCAGGAGGCGTCCGAAGTTCTCTTCGGCCGATCCGGGGGGCGGCCCGTAATTGTTGGCCAGGTCAAAATGGGTAATTCCCTGGTCAAAGGCGGTCAGCAGGATGTCGCGGTAATTTTCGTAGACGTCTACTCCTCCGAAATTATGCCAGAGGCCCAGCGAAATTTCAGGCAGAAGCAGTCCGCTTTTACCGGTTCTCCGGTAGGGTGTTTTTTCGTATCGGTCAGGTTGGGGTACGTACATAGGCGGCTTGGTTATCTTTCTCAAATATACGGGTATTCTAAAGGATTTGTTTGCTGAAAGCTATAAATTTGGGTAAATTATGGAGTTCATGAGCGCTACAGGCCCTTTTGTTCCTCCTCGTAGCAATATTGTATAAATGAATTTTTCTATTCCTTTAGCAGAGCGAATCCGTCCTGTAAACCTGGATCAGTACATCGGCCAGGAAGCCATTCTGGGACCGGGAAAACCCTTGAGATTGGCCATCGCCTCGGGCGTTTTACCATCTATGATTCTCTGGGGCCCTCCTGGTGTGGGCAAGACCTCCCTGGCCTTGTTAATCGCGGAAGTGACCCGCCGTCCATTCCACAACCTCAGCGCCATTTCTGCCGGGGTGAAAGAACTTAGGGAAGTACTGGCCAAGCCTTCGGGGATGTTTCCTCCTATCCTGTTTATTGATGAGATTCACCGGTTTAATAAATCCCAGCAAGACGCCCTTTTGGGTGCGGTAGAAAAAGGGAAAGTGACGCTTATCGGAGCCACTACGGAAAATCCTTCCTTTGAAGTCAATTCGGCGTTATTGTCTCGCTGTCAGGTCTATATCCTGGAAGCTTTTGGCGCCGAAGAGCTGGACGGCCTGATGCGAAGGGCCATTTCGGAAGACGAGGTACTGAAGAAGCTGAATATCCAGGTGGAAGAAACCGACTCGCTTTTCCGGATGAGCGGGGGCGATGGCCGGAAGTTGCTTAACCTCCTGGAGCTGGTAGTCAACGCCCAGCAGGGAAAAGACCCCGTGCGTATTAACAATAACCTGGCGGAAACGCTGGCACAGAAGAGTTTCGCACGTTACGATAAGTCTGGTGAGCAACATTACGATATCATTTCCGCTTTTATCAAGTCTATCCGGGGTTCAGACCCGAACGCAGCCCTGTACTGGATGGCCCGCATGCTGGTGGCGGGGGAAGATGTCAAGTTTATAGCCCGGCGTATGCTGATTTCGGCTTCAGAAGATATTGGCCTGGCCAATCCGACCGCCATGATGGTGGCCAATGCCTGTATGGATGCCGTGATGAAGATCGGCTATCCTGAAAGCCGTATTATCTTGTCGCAAACGGCCATTTACCTGGCCACATCGCCAAAATCCAATGCGGCTTATACCGCCATCAATGCGGCGATGGAACTGGCGGAAAAGACGGCCGATCTGCCAATACCTCTTGAGCTTCGGAATGCCCCTACCAAATTAATGAAGCAGATTGGTTACGGGAAAGGATACAAATATTCGCATGATTTTCCGGGAAATTTTGTACGCCAGAACTTTATGCCGGAAGATTTAAAAGGATTAAAACTGTATGAGCCGGGAGTAAATGTCCGCGAAAATGAGATCCGGAAATCGTTAGGAAACTGGTGGGAAGAGTGGTATGGATATTAATGGCGATCAGGTCCGTTCGGCAATGACGTAATCGTCTTTCCGTACATTGTTTCGGACAAACAATTCCCCCAGAAACCCTGCCAGAAACATTTGCGAACCGATAATGGCGGCGGTCAGTCCCAGGAAAAACAGAGGGTTGTCTGTTACATTCCGGTAGGGCTGGTGCGCATAGATACTGTACAGTTTTTCACCGATCAGGAAAGCGGCCATAGCGAGACCACCGATGAAGGCCAGCACCCCGAAGAGACCGAAAAAATGCATAGGGCTTTTACCGAAACGGTTCACAAAGGTAATGGAAAGCAGGTCCAGAAAACCGTTTAGAAACCGTTCAATTCCAAATTTCGTGTAGCCGTATTTGCGGGGCTGGTGTTGTACCACTTTTTCTCCGATCTTTCCAAAACCATTCCATTTGGCTATTACGGGAATGTAACGGTGCATCTCGCCATAAATGACAATGCTTTTGGTTACTTTGTGGTGGTAGGCTTTAAGACCACAATTCATATCATGCAACGGAATGTCATGCATAAATCGGGTGGTGGCATTAAAAAGTTTGGTCGGAAGTGTTTTGCTAAGCGGATCGTAACGCTTCTGCTTCCATCCCGAAACCAGGTCATAGCCGTCCTGGGTAATCATCCTGTACAGTTCCGGAATTTCATCCGGACTGTCCTGTAAATCGGCATCCATGGTGATCACCACTTTTCCGGTAGTTTCGTTAAAACCCGTTTGGAGAGCAGCTGTCTTTCCGTAATTTTTAGAGAAGCGGAGCCCCTTTACCGCCGCATTTTCCGCCGCCAGTTTCTGTACTATCTCCCATGACCCGTCATTGCTGCCGTCGTCTACAAAAATCACTTCGTAAGTAAAGGCGTGATCGTTCATAACGCGCCTGATCCAGGAATGAAGTTCCACGAGAGACTCGGCTTCATTGTAGAGCGGTATTACAACGGATATGTCCATAATTAAAAGATGAGATAGTAGTCTCTCAGCATCCCGGCAAAGATACTACTATATTTATCGTTTTCATAAATTATAATTTCCTGTACCGGTGGGTTTGGACAGGGGAGGAAGGAAAATCGGGTGACTTCCCGGAAAACCGGCTTTTCGGCTTGGTGGCGGATACGAAAATGTTCTTCCGGGTGTAATCCTTCTGCCGCGGCCTGGCGCACAAATGAGCCCATTTCAAAGGGTGGCAGGAGGATCCACAGCGTACCGCTGTTTTTCAGGAGGCGGCTGGAGGCGGAGACCAGTTCCCGGAAGGAGAGGCCCCCTGCGTGGTGGGCCAGGTTTTTAAGGGTGTCAGGTGATTTGAGCCGGTTCTCATAAAATGGAGGGTTGCAGAAAATCAGGTCGTAAAGGCAGGGCGGTTTAAAATCCTGGACAGCCCCCTCGTGAAGGGTCAGGCGCTCATGAAACGGACTCCCCGCGAAATTCTGACGGGCGTCACCGGCAGCCCCGGAATCAATCTCCACGGCATCTACCGTAAGGGTGGGGTAGCGCTGTGCCACCATAAGGCTGAGCAGGCCCGTGCCGGCGCCAATGTCCAGGGCATTTTCAGGTGCCTCTGCGCGGATCAATGACCCGAACAGGCAGGAGTCTGTACAGACCTTCATGGCTGCGTTTTCCTGGTGAACCGTGAATTGCTTAAATCTGAACATTATTTTCTTCCGAAATCTGCCGGGTTTTCTCCCCACCATTCCGTTTCCCATTTGAGGAGAGGGTTTCGGAAGGTATGCGTTTGCAGCCATATTTCCGCCCTTTCCAGGAGCTCAAAAAGTTCGCCGTTCCGGGGGGTGCGTTCCAGTTTGGTGTTTGCTTTCTTTTTCCTGACCCAGGAAAGGGCGGTCCGGGAGTCCGAGAAAATAGGTGCATCGGAACCGTGTTTATGCAGCAAAGCGAGTGCATGCACCACGGCCAGAAACTCACCGATGTTGTTGGTGCCGTCATAAAAAGGTCCCCGGTGGAAAACGGGCCGGCCGGTTTGGAGGTCTACGCCCTGGTACTCCATATCTCCCGTTTTGGTATTCCAGGCCGCATCTACCGCCCAAGCGGGATAATCCGGCTTGGGAGACTTTATTCCGGTGGCTTTTTTGGGTGCTTTTACAGAAGGGTAAAACCCTTTTTTGAAAGCCAGTTCTGCTTCTGCACGACTGGTAAATGATTTGTATCTGGCCCCCTCAAAACCCTCTACACTCTTCTTGCAGGAATCCCAGTTGTCCAATACCCCGGTCGTTCTGCCTTTCCACACCACATAAAACTTTGCCATCAAAGGGTCGTCAGCTCGTTGGTTTTGCAGATGAAGAGCGTGCGGAAGGTCTGGGTGAAATCCGTATCGGAGATTTTACGTACCGTGAAATCCACATCGCCCACGTAAAATTCCCTGAGTTGCCTGGTTTTCTCAATGTTCTTTGCCACAAAAGGGTGTTTGGCGGTGCCGATGGAACTTCCGAATTCAAGAATGTCCGGCTTGAACATAAGGTTGAGGGGGATCAGGTATTTTGAGCCGTTCAGGGCCGCACAAACCGGGATTGGCTCATACTCTTCGCTGCCGCAATATTCGCTGTACTTTTTACGGGCCAGGGTGTATTCTTCATCGGTTTCGCCGAAGAGAATAGCCAGTTTCTTTCTAGGCGAAACCGCTGAAATACTGTTAGTAAGCGTGTTCAGCAGATTGCTCAGTTCGTAGCGGTTTTTCCCGCTTCGTATTCTTTCAATGAGCGACTGCCGTATAAAATAGGTAATGGAGTCTGTAATATTAAAGCCCACTTCTGCCATCTGCTTGAAAATGAAAGAGCTGGGCGACATCCCCGGCAGGGTGTTGGGGTCATGTAACAGCACTTCCCCGCTGTCGGTGATAAAGCCGTCTATACGGCAAACCACGCTCATTCCCGTAATTGTGAATGCTTTCAGTACATCCGAATGGATTTTTTCGAGATTCTCATCGCTGGTTTTTACAGGAATCCGCTTCTTGCTGACGTTTGACTTGTATTTGGCTTTAAAGTCAAAGGTGGAGGTGTCTCCGTACACTTCGGCCGGCGGTAGCGCAATGGGAGTGCCGTCGTCGTCCTGGATCACCCCACAGGAAAATTCCTGGCCGGAGATAAACTCTTCTATCAGTACATAATCTTCGGCCTGAACACTGGTCAGTAGCGCGGTATCATGCTGGGCCAGGTATTCGTTTAATTTTTTGAGCAGAACGGCCGGATGGTAAATCAGTACATCGTTAAAAATGACAGGAAACCCAATCCCTTCATCGAGATTGGTCATTTTTTCCATGAAGTTTTTCTTCCGGCGGGTAGACAGTTTGTCCCAGTCTTTCCGGGTAATAATGGTTTCAAAAAAGCATTGAGACATGGCCCGGTTAAACTCTTCCAGGCTTCTTTTCTTCACTATAGCTACGCCAATGGAGGAGCCCTGGTGAGGGGCCTTCACTACAAAAGGGAAGCCCAGTTGCCCGATAAGCCGGGAAAACAGTTTCGACCGGTCACTTTCTATCCATTCTTTTTTGCTGATGGTGGCATATTTTTTTTCCTGGCCGGTAGCCAGAGCCATCAGGCGGTTTTGAAAGGGTTTGTTGATGCCAATGCCTGACCCCAGGATGCCCGGACCCAGGTAAGGGATGTTTAACCATTCAAGAAGTCCCTGGATACTGCCGTCTTCCGCATAGGGGCCGTGCATTACGGCAAAAGCGAAATCAATATGTTTTTTCAGGTCTTCGGCTTTGATCTGCGACCCGATTTTGTAGATTAACTTGTAAAGCTGAGAGTCTTTTAAAACGCCTAAAGACTCGATATACACCTTGTAGCCGTTGTTTTGATTTTTGGAAGGATAAAAACTCCTGATCTCCGGTTCATGAAGAATGGATTCGTCGACATGAATAAAATTGCCCAGGCTATCTACGAAAATGAGTACAGGTTCGAAATAGCGCTTGTCAATATGTTCATAAGCAGTACGACCGCCAAGAAATGATATTTCCCTTTCCCTGGATTGTCCTCCGAAAAAAATTCCAACGCGTAATTTTTTATTCATGTTTATTTTTGAGGTTTGGCCTTAGCGGGTTTATGAACGCAAAAAAGTTGCCTGTGAGTGATCATAGGCAACCTGACAGCACAGACATCCGGATCAATAAGTGTCCATTGCCACGTTTATTGCTTCCACACCCCTGATTTCAGGAACATTTTTCAATATGGCTTCCTCCAGCCCGGCTTTGAAAGTCATAGAAGACATCGGGCAGCTTCCGCAGGAACCGATAAATTCCAGCTTAACTACCTTTTCGTCGCTGATTTCCAGTACCTTTACGTTTCCTCCGTCGGCAATCAGGTAAGGTCTGATATTATCTAAAGCCTGTTCTACTTTTAAAGTTAATTCTTCCATCTCAACACCATTGATACTACAATATTACAAATATATTCCTTATTTAGTTTGCCTGCTGCCAAATAATTGTGTGTAATATCCTTTATAAATTCCCACCCCCATTTCGCGGATGGTATTGTTCATTAGATTTTTACAATGGCCGGGGCTGTTCTTCCAGGCGGACACCACTTCGTGTACGGAGGGAGTGTATCCTTTGGCGGCAAACAGGTTTTCAGCAAAACTTGAATAGCGGTACCCCTGGGCCTTAAGACGGTCAGCAGGCGATTTTCCCCGCTTGGAATAGTGCGAAAAATAGTTTTTGTTCTGCATATCCCTGCTGTGGAGAAAGGCGGTCTTTTCGAGGGTCTCATTCCAGGTTACCGGGTGAGTAGGGGCCAGATAGGTTCCGCCACAGGTACAGCCTTCTGCACGTATTGCGTTCACCTCCCGGAGAAACTCCCGGCGGACATCCCCTGAAGTCTGGAAGGAGAATATAAGCGTAAAAAGAAGAATGTGCATGGTTTTTCTTTTTATAACGTTCAGAGGCCTTTCCGTATTCTGCTACTTGCTGTCCGGTAGGCGGGATGAAAAATGGAAGTTCCAAGCAGAACTTCCATTTTTAATGTTTCTCACAATATTTATAGTGTATTTCCTGACGTATTAACGATTATTTGCTAATCACTTTAATTTGAGCGAAATCTTCTCCGATACCGCCCGATACCGCATCAATCTTAATGCCGTTTATGCCTTTGGCGGTCAGTATTCTCTTAACGAAGAAAGCCCGCTTATTATTGAATGCCTGTTCGCCCGAGCCGGAAAATGCCGTGATTTTCAGTTGAAGTCTGGGATTATTCTCCATCAGTACCCCGATGCTGTCTACCACCGCATAAGAAGGTGCTTCAATGGCTACCGAGTCGCTCACAAACTTCAGAGACTTCAGGTCAAATTCTTTTCCCGCCGGTTCACCGGGGTTTAAGACATAGGCTTTGAAGGCCGTGAAATCGTCGGGGGGAAGGGCGACTTTCTCCGCTTCCACTGTGAGGGTAGAGTCACTTTCAATGGCTTCTACACTTTCGACCGGAACTTCTTTTTTGGTGAAAAAGTTAAGGTCTCCGTTTAGGATATAAAAGTAGTAGTACCCGCCTCCGATCAGGAGGGCCCCGATGAGCACACCAATCAGCCAGCCGTAAGAAGCGGAAGAGGGGGCAGAAGTGTCCGGGTAATCCGCTGCCGGGATCTCTTCCCTGCTTACGGTCTCACTCTTTTCTTTTTTCGGCGCGTGAGGCCGAAGTGACAGGAGGTCATGCAGCCCCAGAGAGGGAATCATCTTTTCCAGGAGAGGCTCTGGGATGGCATTCAGCAGGGGTTCATGATGTTGCCGCAGGAGACTGATCATCTGCTCCTTGTCCCATTTTCCATTTTCTATGTCTTTCTGGAACATGGAAATGATCACATTGGCTACAATATTAGACGCCATGGTGGTGGTAGCCTTACTTACACCCGAGTAGGTGCTGATCATGCTCAGCAGGGGGCTTTTGTAGGCCGGGAATATCTGGGAAATGATTTTCGATCCGTCTTTGCCGATTTTGTCGAGTACCGGTTCCTGGCTGAAAATACTGGCCAGGTGGGCGGGAAGACTGACTTTTGCGGCATTTTCTTCAATCTGCGCGAAAAGCATTCCCGCGCTCATGTCACTGTTGGTTTTGCGGATCATACCGGCCAGCAGGGTATAAAAGACCCCCTTTACGGTGACGTTAAGGTCGCCGTGTGCAGTGGATGTGTAAGATTTGAATTTCTCAATAAATTCGTCATTGACGATTTCATCAAAACGCTCAAATAAGTTCATAGTGAAAGCGCATTAGTAGTATTAAGGTGCAAAATTATAAATATTTCCCTGTGTACCGTACTTTTGTTTTTATTTATTTGAAATAGCCATGAGCATTCAGCTATCAGCTATCAGAAAACCGGCACACCAACCGACCAATGTATAAGCGAAGCGTCGCCCGGCTGACCGCTGAAAGCTGAAGGCTGAAAGCAAAATTTTATACAGATGAAATAGCGAAGGGCTTCGATAAATTTAGGAGCAGGGTTGGCGGCTCCCCGCGGGGAACCGGTTTTGAAGGATTCGTAGACCAACCGCGCCCTGTCCGGAAGTACGCCGCCCGGCTCAAAGCTTATAGCTCAAAGCTCAAAGCTCTCAGCTAAATGAATACCCATGAAGTTACGAACAGAACTCGCTCCTCCTTCTTTTGGTTTTACGCTGAACCACCGGTCCGGTATTGTCACCATGGGTTCCTGTTTTTCGGATGTGATCGGGAAATACCTTCATCAACGCAAGTTTTCCGTAAGGAGTAATCCCTTCGGCACCGTCTTTAACCTGCACTCCCTTTGTGGTGCGCTTCAGAAGGCGGTGGAAGGGGCCGCCCCCGCGGAAGACCGGGTGGTGTACCGCGACGGACTGTATTTTCACCTGGATTATCATTCGGAGTTTTCGGGTCAGACGGTACATGAACTGCTGGGAAATATCGAAGCCGTGGGGCAGGGCCTCCGGGCGTTTTTAGCCCAAGCTGAGGTGTTGATTCTGACCCTGGGTACCTCCTGGGTATACAAGTCGGGAGATGAACCGGTGTCGAATTGTCATAAATTACCTGCATCAAATTTTGAAAAGTACCTTTTGGGGCTGGAGGAACAAAAGGAATTGCTCCGTCAACTGACAGGGAGTGTAAGTGCGTTAAACCCCGCGCTGAAACTCGTGCTTACGGTCAGTCCGGTACGTCATATCAAAGACGGGATTCCCGAAAACAGCCTTTCCAAAGCTTTGCTTCGCTTAGTTTGTGAAGAGGCGGTAAAAAATTACCCCCGGACTTTCTACTTTCCTGCTTTTGAGATCATGACAGATGACCTTCGGGATTACCGTTTTTACAAATCAGACCTCGTACATCCTACTGAAATGGCCGAAGCGTATATATGTGGTCTTTTTATGAAGAGCGCGGTGTCGGAAGAAGCCCGGGCCCTGGGTGAAGAATGGAACAAGGTGCGCCAGGCCCTGGAGCACCGTCCCCTTAATCCCCATAGTGCCTCATACCGGGAGTTTCTTATCGGTTTAGGAGAGAAAATAAAGGGGTTTGAATCGCATTTTGAGGTTAGGGAAGAGTACGAAGCCCTGGAAAAGCGGCTGGCAGCGCTCGGATGACGCGGCGGCGGGCGAAAATGAATTGTTTTTTAGATAAGAGGAAAGAACTTCCTGGGTATGGGTGCTGTTCTATAACTAAGCGCATGGAAAACGGTGGATGTACATGCCTGTAATGCAAAGATTTTTATAGAGAAATGGGTGAGTTTTCAATAACCAAAGAAAAAATACTGGCCGCGTTAAGTACGGTGGAAGAACCCGACCTGAAAAGGGATCTGGTGTCTTTAAATATGATTAAGGAGGTGGAAGTGGGGGTGAACCAGGTGAGGTTTACGGTGGTGCTGACTACGCCCGCCTGCCCTTTGAAGGAACTGATTAAACAAAGGTGTATTGAAGCGATAGAAAGAGACCTGGGTACAGGTTTTGAAATTATAATTCACATGACTTCCAATGTGACTTCCAATGCCAATAAAAGCATTATGTTGCCGGGGGTGAAAAATATTATCGCCATTTCGTCAGGGAAAGGCGGGGTGGGGAAATCTACGGTGACCGCTAACCTGGCCATGGCTTTGAAAAAGGCCGGTGCGAAGGTGGGAATCCTGGATGCCGATATTTCCGGCCCTTCTATTCCGATCATGTTCGGCGCAGAGGATCTGCAGCCCCTGGTGTCGCCCAGAGACGGGAAGAATTACATCGCCCCTATCATGCAATACGGCATTAAGATGATCTCGATAGGCTTTTTAACGCCTGCGGACAGCGCCGTAGTGTGGCGGGGGCCAATGGCCAGCCAGGCTTTGCGGCAGTTTTTCGGGGATGTGGACTGGGGTGAGCTGGATTACCTGCTCCTGGATATGCCTCCGGGTACCAGCGATATCCACCTGACCCTGGTGCAGACCGTGCCGGTTTCCGGCGCTGTGGTGGTGACCACACCTCAAAAAGTGGCCGTGGCCGATGCCACCAAAGGCGGCTCCATGTTTAGCCAGGGCAATATCAATGTGCCTGTGCTGGGGGTGATTGAAAATATGTCGTATTTTACGCCGGCAGAACTTCCTGAAAACAAATATTATATCTTCGGGCAGGGCGGCGGCCAGCAGTTGGCCGATAAACTGGGCACCGAATTGCTGGGACAACTCCCGATTGTGCAGAAAATCCGTGAGGGTGGTGACGAAGGCCGCCCCGTGACCATGGACGACCACGAGCTGGTGACCGTTGCTTTTAAAGAGGTGGCCGAAAAACTGGCCCAGCGTATCGCGATCCGGAACGCGACCATGCCGGCCACAGAGCCGGTGGTGGTGGGGTAGGGGATAGCCTTGAGCCTAGCGGTGTTCCGCCGTCGATGTCACCCTGAGCCTGTTGAAGGGTACGTTTTGCGGGGGCTTCGACAGGCTCAGCCTGACAGCCGTGTACGCCACCCTGAGCCGGGTGGTGTCACCCTGCGTTCAGCCTGTACTGAGCGAAGACGAAGGATTGAAGGGTAGGGTTCTTTGCCCTGGCAGATAACGTATTTTTGGTGGCCTGTATGTCTCTACTGGCGGTGCGAAAGCCCTTGCGGATTGTGTAATTTGAAACTTGAACTTTCAAATTACACAAAAATAAAATCGAATTATACTGCAAAAAACGCCTCCAGTTCTTTCAGTGTTTCTTCTGATGTCTGGATATCTTTGACTATTTCTCCTTTGTGCAAGGCCACAATGCGGTTGGAAACCTCTACCGTATGCAGCAAATCATGACTGGAGACGAGGACGGTGACGTTCGGGTCGTCGGCCAGTTCTTTGATGATTCGTTTCAGGCGAATCTGGGTAGTAGGGTCGAGGTTGGCGAAGGGTTCATCGAGTACAATCACCTCGGGGTTCCCGATCAGGGCCGCAATGATCCCTACTTTTTTCTGGTTTCCTTTGGAGAGGTCGCGCAGGTATTTTTTCCCGTTCAGTATTTCTTCGTTGAAAAAATCACGGTGTTTTTCCAGGAGGACGTCTACGTCGGCTTTGTTCTGTCCGCGCAGATCTCCGATGAAGTAAAAATACTCTTCCGGCGTGAGGTAGCCGATCAGGAAACTCTCGTCAATAAAGGCGGAGGTAAAGGGCTTCCAGTCTTCGCTGGTG
This sequence comes from Leadbetterella byssophila, assembly GCA_040394705.1. Taxonomy (GTDB): domain Bacteria; phylum Bacteroidota; class Bacteroidia; order Cytophagales; family Spirosomataceae; genus Leadbetterella; species Leadbetterella byssophila_B. The sequence goes on along the minus strand of JBEBRS010000012.1, from coordinate 6,686 downwards.
TTGACCTGCACGCCCTGGTTAATGATTTGTCCGGTAGTAGGCTGAATAAGGTCAAGGAGAAGGCTGAAGAACGTGGTCTTTCCCGCGCCGTTATTCCCTACCAGGCCAAAACTTTCTCCCTTGGGAATGAGGAGATTTTGAATATGGAGAACGGTGGTTTGACCGTATTTTTTCGATAAATTTAGGGCTTCTATCATGCTTCCTGTTGTTTAAATCCGTTTAATGCTTCGTATTTTCTTTCCTGGTAGGCCCGGGTGATGAAATCGAGTACCGGGCTGTTAAAGAGAATTCCGGTTATGCCAATGGCGCTCATGACCAGGTGAGCAGCCGTAGTACCCGCCATTTTGTACACGGTATACCAGATCAGTATGGGTAGCAGCATTACCGGAATACCCACCAGCCACTGCGCGGCGCCCGTGCCCTGGTAATTGAGAAATACGCTCTTCTCCAGGTCTATTCTCTTTTTGTTAAAAGATCCGGCAAACAGAAGTACCGGAATGTTGACACCGGCGTTGTAGACGGCTGCCACGAGATGCGCAATAACGATTTCCAAGCCGAAATACGCATACGGTAGCGTACCTAAAAAAAGGATAAAAACCGAGAGGTACATCAGGGCCGCTTTGGAACGCAGGTATTCTTTGAGGGGAATGTTCTGGGCCATAATCAGGGGATAATAGGAGCTGTCCCATGCCGGGATAAACTGCCCGAAGTTGATCATGAAAATGCCGGTCATGAAAATGCCGAGGAAAATTTTCCAGGCGGCCATTCCCGAATACAGATCGTTGGTGTAAAAAATAAGTCCGTAGGCCAGCATCATCACCGCCATGTAGAGCGAAGTTCTGGGGCGTTTGTTCCGCCAAAGCAGCTTGATGTCGAGTTTGATAAAAGGAGCCAGGGGGCCGAAACGGTCGAGCCAGCCGAGGTTCAGGGCGCGGGCTTCGGATACCTTCGACTTCAGAGAGGCGTCAAGATAAAATTTATCTTTCAGGGTAAAGTAATTCCAGGCATAGAGGGCGGCGCCCAAAAGCGGGGGAATCAGGGCCAGGGCGGGGTATTCCGGCACCTGGTCTACTGCTCTTCCTATATAATTTGTAATGCTGAAAATGTTAAAATATTCCAGCAGCGCCAACAGCAAGGCCCCAAGGAGGTAAGGCAGAAACTCCCGGATATTGTCGGCAAACTTCTTCTTTACCAGGAAATTTCCAAAGTTGATACAGAGCAGCAGCCCTGCCACCACCATAAGCCAGGTCAGGGCGGTGAGAAACGAAAAAGCACCGTTTTTTACAGCCGAGAGCGCAAAAGGAATAAAGATCAGGAGCGCGGGAAGGTTGTAAAAAGAGAACATGCTTTTGATCAGCATATAATGAATCACCGTGTTTCGTTTCACCGGCTGCACCATCAGGGGCTTGATGTTCAGGGTAGGCAGGGTTTGCAGGAAAAAACGGGTGAAGAGTTCCGAGATGACCCAGAAGAGCAAGGCACCATTGACCGCCTGCACAGGACTGCGGTCTGCCACATGTTCCGAAAGAAGGGGAAAGAGAGCGAAGCCCATCACCAGGCAAGACGCCAGGATGTAGAGGCCCAGAAAAGCGAGCAAAATCTTGACGGCGATTTCCTGTCCCAGGCTGGCTGACCGCGTAAAGGCTTTCCATTCCAGTTGAAGGAATTTTAGAAACATAGGCAGATAAGGTTTATGGGATACAATAATACATCACTAGAACCAAAATAAGAGAAAATATTGATAAATGGTGTGAAAGTGGTTTGAAAAGTTAATTTTGATACATCAAAAAACTCAGCCTGAAATGAAAAATATACTTTTACTGTTATTGATTTCCGTTACGGTCTCTGCCCAAAAGCTTCCCCGGGCTACGCCGGAATCCCAGGGCGTTTCTTCGGGGCAGATCGAAACGTTTATCCGGGCCTGGGAAAACGCACCCGCCCACGAACCGCACAGCCTGATGATACTCCGGCACGGCAAAGTGATTGCCGAAGGGTGGTGGAAACCCTATGCCCCCCAGCTCCTGCACACCATGTACTCGGTGAGCAAAAGTTTTACCGCTACCGCCGTGGGTTTCGCGGTATCGGAAGGGAAAATAGGTCTTAATGATCCCGTGATCTCGTTTTTTCCGGAAGACACACCCCTTAATCCTTCTGAAAATCTAAAAAAACTCAGGGTACGTGATTTGCTGACCATGAGTGCGGGAAATGATCGTGAGCCGCTCTATATGATGATGGAAGATCGTTGGGTAAGCGCGTTTTTACGGTCGAATTATGCCTACGAACCCGGTACCCGTTTTATGTACAATTCGCCTGCTACCTATATGCTGTCGGCCATTGTGCAGAAAGTAACCGGTGAAAAAGTAATCGACTACCTCCGGCCCCGCCTGTTTCAGCCCCTGGGCATTACCGGCATCGACTGGGAGACCGACGGGGAAGGCATTAATACCGGCGGATGGGGACTGCGGTTAAAAACCGAAGACATGGCCCGGTTCGGGCAGTTGTTTTTGCAGAAGGGACTCTGGAACGGGAAACAGGTACTTCCGGCCGAATGGGTGGAACAGGCCAGCGCTGCGCAGATTTTCCAACCGGAAGGCGCGGCGGAGGAACTGCTGAAAAACAGCGACTGGTACCAGGGCTATGGCTTCCAGATGTGGCGGGGGCGGCACCAGACCTTTCGGGCTGACGGCGCCTACGGACAAAACATTATCGTAGTACCGGAAAAAGATGCGGTCATTATCACCACGGGAGAGAGTACCGATCTGCAAGGACTGCTGAATCTGGTATGGGACCAGCTGTTGCCCGCCTTTGCGGACAAAAAGTTAAAGGGAAACTCCCGGCCGCTACAGGAGAAATTGAGTACGCTTTCCCTTGAACCCCTGAAAAGTATAGGGAAAGGAAGCCAGGGCAAACGTAACCTGGTTTTCCTGGAGCCGACCTATCATGCCCTGAAAGGACTTCGCCTGGAATGGAAAGGGGAAGAACTGGAGGCCACGTTTGTGACAGATTCGGTGAACCATACAATTCCTTTTTCAGACGGGAAATGGGCTTTGTCGGAAACCACCATGAAAGGCCCTTACCTCTTGCCGAAAGCTACAGCCAACCGGAGTGTGATTCCGCGGCATAAGGTGGCGGGTTCTTACGGGTGGAAAGACGAAAATGCGCTTGTACTTGCCCTGAAATACTATGAAAATATGCACACGGAGACCATTACCTTCAAGTTTGGGGGAGAAGATACGGAAGTGGGTTTTGATAATATTGTGATCCGGGGGAATGAACCTAAGGTTTACCGGGCGGTGGAAGACCGGAGTCAGGGCAATTCTCCCCGCCTCATTATTCGTGGCGATGACATGGGTTATTCGCATTCCGGCAATCTGGCCCTGCTGAAATCTTCTCTCGAAGGAATACAGACTTCTATTGAGGTGATTGTACCCGCCCCCTGGTTTCCGGAAGCGGTGAAAATGTTGCAGGAAAATCCCGCTATAGATGTGGGACTGCATTTTACCCTCACCAGCGAATGGGATAACGTCAAATGGAGGCCCCTGACGGAGGCGAAAAGTCTGAGGGATAAAGACGGCTATTTCTATCCCATGATTTTTAAGAACAACCATTACCGCGGACAGGCCATTTTGGATCAGAATTTTTTACTGAGCGATATCGAGGGGGAACTCCGGGCCCAGATTGAGATGCTTCGGCGCCATATTCCACAGGTCAGTCATATTTCCGGACACATGGGCTGCACCCTGTTTACCCCGGAGGTGAAGGCCCTGGTGCGGAAAGTAGCGGCGGAATACGGCCTGCCCGTGGTGGACTCCGATGCGGTGAAAGACTTCGGGATAGAATATATCTGGATCGATTCCCGTAATAAAAATTCAGCCGAACGAATCGATGCCTTTATCGCCCTTCTTGACAAACTGGAGTCGGGGAAAACGTATGTTTTTCTCGAACATCCCGGTTTGAACAATGCCGAATTGCAGGCGATTCACCATATCGGATATGAAAATGTAGCCGAAGACCGACAGGCGGTGACGGATCTATTTACCAGTGACCGGGTAAAAAGGGCCATTTATAACAAGGGAATTCGTCTGGTAAGTTACCGGGAGGTGCTGGAGAAATGACCGATACTAACCGGTGGAAACTCTCCGTCAAAAACAAAGAGAATGGTGACTTTTGACGCAATTGTAGAAAGAACGTTGCAAAGCGGTGAAAAGTACGGCTGGACGTATGTGATCATTCCCGCTTCTGTGGCACAGGAGATCAACCCAGGGGTTAAAACTATCTACCGGGTGAAAGGGAGGGTGGGCGAACTCGATTGCCGGCAGGTATCCCTTTTGCCTTGCGGGGAAGGGAAGTACATGTTGCCACTCAATGCCGGTATGCGAAAAAAGATGAGGTGTGTACTGGGAGAATCGGTACGACTTTCGCTGGAGGTGGATCGGGAGGAGCCCGCGATGTCGGCGGAACTCCTGGAAAGCCTGTCTTACGACACGGTAGCCGAAAACTTTTTCCTCTCTTTAAGCAAAAGTCACCAACGTTATTATTCCAATTGGATTGATTCTGCCAAAACTTTTGAAACAAAATCCAGGCGTATTGCCATGGCAGTGGAAGGCTGCGCCCGGGGAATGGATTTTCCGGGCATGATGAGACATTTCAAAAAGAATCCGCTCTAGCCTGTATGTCTTGGCCTACTCCACCCGTGGGTACGGAGTAAACGGGTGCTTGGGTTCGTAATAATTCCAGATGATATTGGCCAGCTTACGGGTCAGCACTTCCGCTTCGTTTTCGTAGGTCCAGCTTTGGTCTTTATTATTTTTGGTGAGGATACAAAAAACGATATCGCCGCCGGGGGCATTGACCAGCACTACTTCACCCCGGGCGTCGTTTACGGAACCGGTTTTGGAGATGGTAGTGAATTCAGGCGGAAAGCCGGAAAGCGAACGCTCATTGTAGAACTGGTTTTTCAGGAAACGGTACATTTTGTCCGAATGACGGGCATCAATCACCTTTCCCTGGCGGATCAGCGTGAAAAGGCGTGCCATCTCTCGGGGAGTGGTTTGTCCCCAGCCGTATTTCTCCCATATTGCCCTGCGCCCCTCGGTTCTGGAATTTACCCGGGTATTGAACAGCCCGTACTCGTCCATGAGCTTGTTAATGGCCAGTCCCCCGCCGGAAAGTTCCTGGAGCCAGATGGACGTCACGTTGTCGGAGTAGGTTAGCATTAGCGAGACCATGGTAGCCAGATCGGTTTGGGCACTGTCTTTGTAAAACTGCATCAGGCCCGAGCCTCCGTACACCCGCTTGGCATCGTACTTAAATTCATCGGCAAGTTTCAACTCCTGATTGGCAATTTTTTGAAATACGCCGGCCAGGATGGGTACTTTTACAATGCTGGCGGTAGGGAAAACGGTATCGGCCAAAATAGCCACCTCCCTGTTTTTCCCGAGGTGATGTACATATACACCTATATCGCCGCCAAAGTTCCGGGTTTCCTGCTCTATCAGCGTTTTTAGTTTTTTGTCCTCCTTTTGGGCTACGGTCAGAAGCGGGAAGAGCATCAGGATCAGGGTGATTTTTTTCATAATAAGGTATTTCTTTGTCATCCGTAATTGTTCATCTTTAGCGGTTCGTACGAGGTTTGAGCGTGCAGGTTACTTTTGGCTGTTTTGTTTTGCGCTGGGGTTTACTGCCGCTGGCGACCAGTCTTTAAAGAAGCCCAGCACCTTTTTAGAGCTGTGTCCTTTCCCCTCTTCCAGATACACACTATTTTGGGTATGCAATCGATTGCCCTGACCGTCCAGGATGATAAAAACCGGGAAACCAAAGCGGTCTGGGTGACCGAGCCGCGCAAAAATTGCTTCATTTTTATTTTCCGGGCTGTAGTTCAGATGTATGACTTCGTAGTTTTGCCGGAGATAGGTATTGAGGGTGTCATTGGCTGCTACCAGGTCGTGGAAGCGGATACACCAGCCGCACCAGTTTCCACCGGCCTGGATAAAGACATGTTTCCCTTCTGCTCCGGCTTTCTTTATGGCAGTTTCAAGTTCAGTGGCAGCATCGGCTTCGGGATGATAGATGATGCGTTTCGACTGGCTGTAGGAATACGATGCGGACAATAATAACAGAGCGAGTATTGCAATTTTTGATTTCATAGATCTATGGGAGTAGGTGCTTTCCTTGGAAAACATGCGATTTTAACTTTTTCAAAAGTAAGCAAATCCGGATTAAGTTAGCACTCTATAACCTTAAAAAATGGGTATTTTTGTGGATATCCAAAATTTTAAATATGAAGAAAGAAGATGAATCAGGTACTTGCCTCCGTAAATTTTGCGCCTTTTTACGGGGGGTAAATGTGAAAGGAACCGCTATGAAAATGGCCGAGGTGTGTGCCGTTTTTGAAAAAGCTGGTATGGAAAACGTTTCCTCTCTGCTGGCTTCCGGAAATATTCTCTTTACTTCCGAAAAAGAACCCGAAGCATTGCAGGGAATTCTTGAAAGAGCCCTGGGCGAACATTTTCAATACGAAGCCTTTCTTTTTGTAAAGGATAGCAGGGAAATCGATCTTCTTTGTAAGGACAATCCCTTTGATGCTCAGCCGGATTTTCATGTGTACGGCTTTGTGGGGGTGAATAATATCGCTTCTGTTCTGGCTGACGAATTTCAAAAAGGGGGTAAGGCCCAAGGGGAAGAGG
>JBEBRS010000011.1:0-34781 GCA_040394705.1 Leadbetterella byssophila | reverse complement strand
CCATGAAATAGCCATGAGCATTCAGCTATCAGCTATCAGAAAACCGGCACACCAACCGACCAATGTATAAGCTGACTGCTGAAAGCTGAAGGCTGAAAGCAAAATTTTATACAGATGAAAAAGTACATTTTATTCTATCTCCTGCACGTTCTAGCGTTAGGGGCCACGGCTCAGCCTACCCGGCCCGTGCACTGGGTACACGGTTTAAATGGGAGCAGTACCAGCTGGAGTTCGCATAAAGCCGCTTTTGAAGCAGCGCGCAGAATAGACGGCCCCGCTTCCTATAACACCACCCAGTCGACCCATTACGGGGTAATCTCCTATGCCAATACCGTAAGAGCCGCGATTTCTCCCGATGCCAACGCCATCGCCATAGGCCACAGCATGGGCGGGGTCACGGTCAGGGAAATTGCCCGGTACGATGCAGTCCACTCCACGAGCACCTTTGGCGGTTTTATCGCAGCAGGCGCCCCTTTAACCGGTGCCAGGATACTTAATAACATCGCCAACGGGTCTGCAGAAAACTTCATTCTGACAGGAATTGACGACATGGTGAGTGGTCCGGTAACCGCACTGGGTTTATACCATTTTTTTATAGCCGGAGAGCCGGTCATTTCTTCCGCCTTACTCATTAAGAGTATCCGAAAAGGAATTTTGAAATTCTTTATGGGGAGCTTTGATTTTCCCCTCAACAATGCCAATGCCGCCAGCGCGTTTGGTGCGCAAACTTACGATGATCTCCAAGAAGGAAGCGCTTATATGACAGACATCAATGCATTTGCGGGGCCGTATAAAAACCGTTTATACATATATGGAAATGAAAGTAGTCCGATTCACTGGAGGTTGGCATCTTCGGCGCAAAAAAGTGCAGACGGCGCGACTTGGACCTCCGCTGATGATACGTATTTCGTAGATTTAGCAGCTGATTTCCGGTCGGTTTACCATACCCAGAATAACCTCAATATCGCGGCCGCAGTCTTTGCGTACACTACACTTAACTTCGCCGCAGGAGCGGCCCATACCTATATGGCGGCCCAATGGAGAAAGGGAAGAAACTGGCTGGATTTGTCGGAGTCGTATTGGGCAGGACTGATCGGCGCACAGGGAACTACGTATTATGCAGGTACTATTGATACCTATGAAAACCAGTGTGATTTGCCTCAGTATGAAGAGTGTTTCGGAAACGGCGATGATCCTGTTACGGTAGAATGCGACGATTGTACCTTGATTCCTGTTACGCTTCCTGTCTGGCTTCCTACCCAAACGGGTAGCGATGGGTTAGTAGCGGTTTACGCCCAGTTGGCAGAGGGCACGCCTTGGGCGGTATCCACAGATCGTGCCTACGAGGCGGTCAATGTCAATCACATGGAGATGCGCGGGCATACCCAAATGACGGCAGCGATCAACTGGGCATTTAATCGTTCCGATTTTTTTAAGACAGACCCATGGTAATGCGAATAATATGTTTTCTTGTTGTCCTTTTTCTGATGGGGTGCCGGGAACAGTGGACAGAAGAATTCTATCCTGACGGGACCCTTTCTACCAGGAAACCCCTATGGAAAACCTCCGTATATGCTCATCCTTACTTGTCTGGGGGAGTAAGTATAGGGCCAGTAGTGTTCCGGGACGGGGTGGTTATGGGGAAAGCTACGGGAGTTCCTGCCGCGGAAGGAGGGGGCAGGCAGAGACCGGGATTAGTCCTTCTGGACAGTGAAACCGGGGAAATCCGGTGGGAATGGAGTGATTATATGTATCCTCAGGAGAGCCTGTTTTTGGTTGGAACGTATGTCTATGATCACCTGATGGTATTTCACAACGGCCCGAGAACCTATTGTATCGACCTGGAGACGGGAAGAACTCAATGGAAGAAGTGGAAAAAAGATTCGGTCAGCGCCGCTACGAAAGAAATTGCAGGCATAGGCTACCGGTATTTTTACACCGGGAGACCCTGGTATGAAGATAGCGTGGATTACCAGCCCCATAAACTTTATGAAGGGAATATTTTAAGTCCTGTTCCGGAAGTGGAAGTCGTGAACCCTCAGCTTCCCAGAGAATATTTTGGAGTGACGCCCATTCCGAGAGGGGCCACATTCTTCCGCCCTACCGTCTTGGAGGGAGATACCGTTATGGTGGTGGCTTATCAGGTACCCACAAAAGACGCGGAGTACAATGTGATCAAAACGGCGTTCGGCCTTTATAACCTCCATAAAAAGGAGTGGATCTACAAAGACCGTATTCTGCTGGAACCTCAGCCGGGCGGCGTAGTAGACTGGTGTCCGGTGATATACGAAGGAAAGATGTACTGGAATGCCAACCGTGATATCGTGTGCAATGATTTAGGAACCGGGGAGGAAATATGGAGAAAGTCCTTTCCGCAGGATTTCCTGTTTACTTCCCTGATCGTAGTGGAAAACAAAGTGATCGCCAACAATGAAGACACCTGGCTATATGCGATGGACATAAACAGCGGGGCAGAACTATGGAAGACCAAATCTTCGGGTACCAGTTCTCACCTTGTCTATCTGGACGGTTACGTGTATTATATTGGAGGTGGCGACGGTCTCTTGCATGCCGTAGAGGTGTCGAGCGGGAAAACGCTGTGGAAGCTGAGTTCTCCGGACCTGAAAGAGGATAGTCGCGCGTATTTTTTCGGGGGAATTTCCGGAGTTCCGGCTAAAAACGGGAAAAAGGGGCGCGTAATGGCCAATACCGGGAGGAATGTGTACTGCTATGAAGCCATACAATAAAAGGCGAAGCTGGGAAAAGTAACGGTTTGCCCGTGCGACAAACCGTTACTTTTAAGCTGCGTCCGGGGCTATAAACCGCCCGGACTTTTGGGGTACGCAATTTTAAAGAAAGGGTTATTTCTTTAGAAGGAGTAACGAAGTGTAACACCGTAGGTCCGCGGGTCACCCACAATACCGGCATACTGTCCGTAACTGCCCGGCGCGGCCAGTAATTGCTCGTAGTAGTTGGTATTGGTCAGGTTTCTGCTCCATACGAAGAAGGTGATGCCGTTGGACGCCCGGAAACCGGCGCGTGCGTTCACCAGGGCGTATCCGCTAATGTTCAGGTATTGGGACGGCGACGGACTGGAAGAAAACTCTGACCGGTAAAATACATCGGCTCCCAGGAAGTAATTGCCCCGGAGGTCAATCAGGCTGCCTTTTCGTGCCGCTTCAGCCCCTAGTGATCCTGCCCACTTGGAGATGCCGGGCAGGCGCCCGCCCGAGATATCTTTGAAGGCCTGGGCACCGCCTACTTCCTCTAAAGGTACAGGGGCATTGGTGAATTTTATGTATTTGCCGTCGGTATAGGCGAAGGCCGCATTCAATCGAAGGGAGTTGCCTAACGACAGGTTCCCGTCTATTTCTGCCCCGCGCACCCGTACCTGTTCCGCGTTAGCCAGGTAGCCTCGGTTAACACCGGGTTCCGGTGTTTGTACCTGGGTCTGGAAATCGCGGATATCGGTTTGGTAGATGGTAAAGTTTAGTACAGCATTCTTTCCGGGGTTGGTTTTTAGACCCAGTTCTTTATGGTGGACGGCCTCCGGTTTAACCTGGGCCAGTTCCAGTAAGACCTGACCGCTAGAGGTAGGTAAGCCGCCTACGTTTACGCCAACGGGCTTGTAGCTTACGGAATACGTACCAAAAGCATTGGCTTTCGTATTCAGTCTGTATTGCAGGGAAAGTTGTCCGGAAAAATTTCCTTCCACGGCGTCGGTAGCAAACGACTGATCACTGTACACTGCGTTTTTCAGAGCCAGTAACGCAGGATCGGTCGTTTCCAGTCCACCGTAGCGCTTGCGGTCGTAATTCACGGTTTTACGGTCATAATTGTACCGGAGGCCGGGTAGGAAGTGAAGTTTGGGCAGGATTTCCCAGTCGATTTGTGTATAAGCAGCCAGCCCCGTACTTTGGATGCCATAAGTGGTTTTGATGCCGTAGTGGTCAAACAGCCCGGGCGTGGTCCACAATTCACTGGCTGAATTCTGCGCGAAGCGCCATTGTGCTGAGCCCGCCTCTTCGGTATGCACCGGATCGGTCTTCAGGTCTTGCCAAAGCCCGAAAAGGCCGATAACCCCGCTAATCTTTTCGTTCAGTTTTCCGGAGTATCGGAATTCCTGGGACCACTGTTCATGAAAGGAATTGCCGGCCGACACGGTAAAGACGGGCAGGCCGGTGTAATCCCGATCGTTCAGGGGTACCCACTGCCAGTAGCGGTAAGCGCTGGTGGAGGTGAGTGTGCCGTTTCCAATTTTGAGATCGGCATTCAGGGAAACACCGCCCAGTTGGTTGTCGGCTTTAGATCGGGTGTCCAGGTCTACTTTTCGCTCAAATGCGCTTTGATACGGCACCTCATACCCCAGGTCTTGGATGATGGCATTGAACTGCCTGTAAGCGGCCCGCTGCGTGGTGACTACTCCCGCAATTCCCCACCCGTAACCGTTGGGTTTCTGGTCGGTAAAATCACCCGCCACCGAAATTTTGAGGCGTTCAGACGGGGTGTACAGGAGCTGTCCTCTTACGCCCAGATTATTGATGTCGTTGATATCGGAACCCGTGGATACATTGTACAGGGTGCCGTTTCTTTGCGTGCCCGAAAATGACACGCGGGCGGCTACTTTTTTTCCTAGCGGACCGGTCAGGGAAGTTTTAGCCTGAATATAGCCATAGTTTCCATAACTGACTTCGAAAGTACCACCCGGTCTGAACTCCGGTAACCGGGAGGTGATATTAAATGCCCCGGAAGTGGTGTTTTTGCCGAACAAGGTTCCCTGGGGGCCACGGAGTACTTCTACCTGTTCAATATCGATAAAATCCAGGGCGGTAGCGGCCGGCCGGGCAAGGTATACCCCATCCAGGTAAAAACCTACGCCGGGGTCGATGCCGTCGTTCGTCAGGCCGTAGGTAGAACCCAGCCCCCGAATATTGAGCGTAGTATTGCGCGGGTTAGAGGCATACAGTTGAACGGTAGGTACCAGTTCTTTCAACCGGTTGACATTAAAGGCCCCGGCGTCTTCTATGGCTACCCCCCTGACTATGGATATGGGTATAGGCACCTCCTGGATTTTTTCAGCCCGCCGCCTGGAGGTCACCACCACTTCACGCAGCGATGCCTCGGTAGCCTCAAGGTCTATTTCTACCTTGTCGGAGGAGGTCGGGAACTCCAGGGTTTTGTACCCTACGGAGCGAAGGATGAGCGTAAAAGGAAGCGTTTGGCCTGTGGTCAGGGTGAACTCCCCATTGATATCGGTGATGGCGCCGTTGGTTACCCCACGGATAGTGACGCTGGCGCCGGTGACGGGTTCCCGGGAAACTTTGTCGCGGACCACCCCACGGATTTCGGCATTAATGAGAGGCGTTTTCTGGGCATAGCCGCTGGTGTATAGCAGGGCAAGGAGAATAAAGATGTTTTTCATAAGAACGGTTATTTGATTATGGTAATTAATATATTTAATCCATAGATTATATATAGTATAAAGTTATATTTTTATACTTTCTGTGAGTGCGCTTTTATTTTTCAGTTTATTTAAAAGATTCCGAGAGCCAGCATGAAGGTTCTCAGACTGGTAATGATAATGACGGTTCCCACAAAGATAAACATAGGTTTTACGGGGATTTTTCTCACCATAAAAGCGGCAATGGGAGCCGCGATAACGCCACCGAGTATCAGTCCGAGGATGATCTGCCAGTGTCCAAGGCCCATAACGAAAATGAAGGTCATTGAACTGGCGAAGGACACAAAAAACTCAGTAAGGTTCACAGAGCCGATGGTATATACCGGATTTCTGCCGTTGGCGATCAGGGTGGAACTCACGATGGGCCCCCAACCACCGCCTCCCATGGAGTCAAGGAAACCGCCCGCGCCCGCCAGCAGACCCAAACGTTTGATAGGTTTTTTCTTTTGCTTTTTCGCCGCTACTTTCAGGATAATCCGGATCCCGAGATAAAGGGTATAGGCAGCCACTACCGGACGGATAAACTGATTGTATTCCTCCAGAGAAGACACCAGGTATGCCCCTACAATAGCACCCATTACCCCCGGAAGCAGAAGGTAGCGAAACAGCTTTTTGTTGACATTACCAAACGTGAGGTGGCTCAGGCCCGACGCACCGCTGGTAAAGATTTCTGAGGTATGCACACTCGCGCTGGCTGCGGCAGGACTAAGTCCTGTGGCCATCAGAAAGCTGGTGGCGCTCACTCCATACGCCATGCCCAGAGAGCCGTCTATCATCTGGGCCACAAACCCCGCCGCCATATAAATCAGAATGCTGCTGTCCAGCGAATCCCACAAATTGATTAATTGCCCCTTGAACCATAGGGTCGGGAAAAAACTGAAAATAATATGGCCCGCGATCATCCACCCTAAAATAGTTAAGAGCTGAAACAGCCGGTACTTCCAAATCTTCCTGCTTTCAGGACGCATAGGGTATCATTTATTTTGAACGGCAAGTTTACAACATAAAATTGTAAAGTCTACTGAAATTATAGACTTTATTTGAAAATTTATATCTGAACTTTGAATTGTAAAATTTATGAGAATTTTTATGTAATTATATAAAGAAAAATTTGCATTATTGTATATATTTGCGCCTCCAACCGAAGCAGAGAGGGAGGAGAGGATTTATAAGTTTCTGTGGAGGAAGCTTTTGGCTTTAAAATTATGGTTGTAAATTTCAGGGATAATACAGAAGAGCTTTTAATAGAACGGCTATTCAGGGGGTTCAATCACTTTAGAATGGTGGATTGGGCCCGTACTGTGCTTAACTCAGGCAGCTATGCCGAGAGTGTGCTTATTTTAGCAGGTATGGAAAAAGCAACAGGTGAAGAAATTGAGAAATATTTCCTGAGAAGTATAGAGGAACTGGAACTGAATATTCCGAAAGATATCCGCTCTCAGCTGCAGGAGTACGCCCACCGGGTAGCGCTTGGGGTACTTCGTGGAGAGTTGTGTCAGGATTATGGCTTTTTGCAGATGCTCAAAGTGGCGAAAGTGTCGGACCGGGATTTTCGTTATTCAGGCTTTTCTGATATTGAAGAAGACCTGGATAATCTTTTTTATGGGCGGGAAACCAAAAGGGAAGGACTTACCCTGGAAAATCAAAAAGCCTATATCCGGGAAGAATTCCGGCTTTTCTCCGCCATGGAAACGCTGGAAATTCCTTTGGCCGACCGACAGCAGGAATATTGCCTTATTTGCGGATGCCTGTCTACCCCATACCCCCGGAAAAAGTATTCCATCAGCCGGCCTTTCATCTACCATGTGCTCTGTTGCGATCACTGCGGATCAGAGCGACTAAAACCGGCTTCTCAGCATTTTGTAAAACGCAAAATCATTCAAAGTTTTCAGGCCAGCAAGCAATGACGGTGCGGCGGTGTATTAAACTTATTCCCCTTGAAAAGTGTTCTTGGTGAAAAGAAAAGCACATTGATCGATTTATCTATATTGGAACTGGCCGTCATTCGCGATGAAGGCAATGCAGGCCAGGCGATTGAACACACGGTAGAAGCGGCGAAGCACGCCGAAAGTCTGGGATACAAACGGATCTGGCTGGCAGAACACCACAATATGCCGCATATTGCCAGCTCAGCTACAGCGGTGCTGATCGGACATGTAGCGGAGAAGACCCGGGAGATCCGGGTGGGGTCCGGAGGAATTATGCTTCCCAACCATTCCCCCCTTATTGTAGCGGAACAGTTTGGAACCCTGGAGGCCATCTACCCCGGCCGGATTGATTTGGGTCTGGGCCGTGCGCCGGGTACGGATCAGGCCACCGCCTACGCGATCCGGAAAGAGAATATGCAAGCCGCTTTTAGCTTCCCGGCCGATGTACGGCAATTGCAGAAATATTTCGGAAATACAGATGAAAATACGAAAGTGAGGGCTTTCCCGGGGGAAGGCGCGCAGGTGCCGCTCTGGATTCTGGGCTCCAGCACCGATAGCGCTTACCTTGCCGCGGAAATGGGCTTGCCTTACTCTTTTGCCGCCCATTTCGCTCCGCAGCAGCTGTATTCAGCCATTGATATTTACAGGAAAAACTTTAAGCCTTCGTCCGTTCTGGATAAGCCCAGAATGATGGTTTGCGTGAATGTGATCGCGGCAGATACCGATGAAGAAGCCCATTTTTTGTCGACCAGCCTTATCCGCATGTTTATCGGCATTGTGACCAATAATCGTCAACCCCTGATGCCACCCCAGGAATTGCCGCAGATCTATTTTCAGCATCAGGAACTGAGGCACATGGTGGACAATATGTTGGCAAATACCTTTATAGGCAGCAAAACCACCCTCCGTGAAAAACTGTCAGTTTTTATAGACAACACCGGTGTAGATGAACTGATGATCACCTCTTATTTTTACGATCTGGACGCGAAACTAAAATCGATGCAAATTTTGAAGGAGGCACTGGCTTAGCATGCGGTGCTAACTGCCGGTGGGAAATACACTAAATAGGCATCTTACAAAACTTACTGCCGCACAAATTCTGCAACCAGTTCCGCCAGCAGTTTTCCCAGTAGAGGATAGGATCTTTCATCTTGTAAGCGGCTTGCGCCTTCGCAAAGATGCAGATAGGCAAGATGAGGTGCGGTTTTTACTTCCCGCACAAATTGCAAAGCCTGAGCTACACTGAATGCCACTGGAGAACTAGCACTTGAAAGTACGTTTTCAATGGCATCAAGGTCTATCTCAATCCCCAAAGGTTGGCTCGAAGTGTGGTGGAGAGCGGCTTGAATGGCTTCCCGAAACTCACCGACAGAAGTAAAATGGAGGTGGTCCAGGTAGTGCAGCTGAACGTTGGAGCGGGCAGTGAGATCGGCCAGCATAAACTCCGGGGCGTAACTCTTTTGAAGTCCAAAAACCGAATATTGTCCCAGATAACCCTGACCCATGGCGTAAGAAAACCCATTCCCGGAATGTCGGCCCTCCAGATGGCGAAAGTCGGCATGAGCATCAAAATTGATAGCGGAAACCGGTTTTCCCAATGCCTGAGAAGTGCCTTTGAGATTCCCGTAAGCATTATTATGCCCTCCACCGATTACGATGGGTATTCTGCCGGCGGAGACTATTTCATGGACTTTTTGAGAGACTTCCTGATCGATCTCTTCTACCTGTTTCCGCAATTCTTCTACAGGAGCTTGGGAAAGGTCCGGAAAGTGGAAATATCCCGAAATAAAAATATTTCTACCGTTCAGAAAACGGTTGCTCTGGAGGTTAAGAAATACCTGTAGAAAGCTTTTCCACGCAGTTTCTGTTCCTCCTATGCCGTAATTGGCACGCACGCCTACAGATTCAGGGATACCAAAAATTTCGTAACGGGTTTCCCGGCCGGGCATCAGGGAGATGACCTCTCCGAGGCGGGTTTCTCCTGAGCGGTAAGTAAACAGGTCTTCCAGATCGGTTATCGGAATAAAATGCTTCATGGGGTTTTCTTTCCTATCCATCCAAGATGCGTATGTTTAAAATCATCCGTGAATTTCAGGCCGTATCCAAAGATTCGGTCCATCGCAGCGTGTCCGAATAAAATCACTCCTGCCAGAGAGATAACTTCATGATCCGCTCCGAAACCCCAAAACAGAACAAGCAGGGCAACCAGCTTATGATGGAAAAAATTATAGATCCACGCCCCAGCTGAAGGATTCACAAGATAACCCACCATGGAGAGATCTGGCAAAAGTAAACAGGCCGGGAAGACCCACCATGCAAAATCCAGGTGACTAAAAAGGAAAATAGCAAGGATGAACTGGCCCAGTTCTTCCAGTTTTACAAGGTTATTCATAATCCATTTGTTTTTTGTAGTGTAAGTAAAGCATTTTCTATTGTATCCGAAAAATTAATCAGTCTGCCCCGGTTACTTTCGGTGATAAAATCACGGAGACTTTTACTCTCCAATCGTTCAAAATCACCTATAATGACCAGTCGCATCTGATAGTTCGAGAACTTCTGCAGTATTTCACCTGCCATTTTGGTGCTTAGATCGAAGAATTCCGGTGTGAGATTTTTTTGGTGGAGAATCATGCCGTCAAATCCCTGATAATATATATTTCCCAATAAATCCAAAGCGTCTTCTGTTTTCTGAATGAAGATTTCCTCTGAAAGTATTTCTGCTATTTCAACGCCTTGAACGGTATGTGATATGATTTTCATGCGAGGGAAGAATTGAAAATTTTTCCGTTTATAATGACTTTATCGATGAGGTTTTCCCCAAAACTATAGGGCAGATAGGCGATAGACGGGATTTTCCGGGTCAATATCAGATTGGCTCTTTTCCCCACGGTAATGCTTCCCACCTCGTCTTCCAGTTCCATCGCAAATGCACCGTTTAGAGTAGCGCCATTGATGGCTTCTTCCGGCAGCATTTTCATTTGTATACAGCTCAATGACACTACCCCGTTCATGTTGCCGGAAGGAGAGGAACCCGGATTGAAATCACTAGCGAGCGCAACTGCAGCGTGATTTTCAATGAGTTTTCGTGCGGGAGGGAAGTTCATACGCAGAAAAAATGCAGCGGTAGGCAGCAAAGTAGCCATAGGAGCATCGGGAAGACCAAGTAGCCGAATTTCCTCAGCTGAAATTGTTTCCAGATGATCTACCGATATGGCTCCGGTATTGTAACCGGCTTGTACGCCCCCCGAAATGTTCAGCTGGTTGGCGTGGATCTTGGGTTTTAACCCGAAAGAAAGCCCGGCACGGCAAATTTCCTCCGTTTCCCTTTGAGAAAAGAAACCTTCTTCACAAAACACATCGATATAGTCTGCCAGATTTTCTGTGGCAATTTTAGGCAGCATTTCGTTCAAAATCAAATCGATATAACCGCGCCGGTTTTCCCTATAGGGCAGAGGAATGGCGTGAGCCCCCAAAAAAGTGGCCTTGACAGGTATGGGTGCCCATTCTTTTAATCTTTTGATGACCCGTAGCATTTTGAGTTCAGCATCTGTACCTAAACCGTAGCCGCTTTTGATTTCCAGGGCACCGGTACCGAGATGAATCAGTCTGATCAATCGGGCTTTGGCCTGTTCGAAAAGAATGTCCTCTTCCGTTTCGGCCAGTTTACGGGCTGAATTCAGAATTCCACCCCCTTTTGCCGCGATTTCCGCATAACTCAGTCCTTTGATTTTATCGATGAATTCGAACTCCCGGGAGGCGGCAAAAACCAGGTGGGAGTGGCTGTCGCACCAGGCCGGTAAAACGGTCCCTCCAGCGGCATCCACGATAGTATAGTCACCGAAATGGTGAAGATCTTCCATTTTTCCATACCCCGCTATCCGCCCATCTTCGATTTTTAGCCAGGCATTCTCTACCATGGGCAGGTCTGCCAATTGACTGCCTCGGAGCGGTGCGGTAGTGCTTTCCCGGGTATTGACGAGGTATTTTATTTTGGTGATGAGCATATTCGATGTTGGTTTTGGTGCTTTTTTTTTTTACCCCGAACTTCGTTCAGGGGTTATTCGTACGGGGGAGGTGGATGCTTTTTTACCCCGAACTTCGTTCAGGGGTTATTCGTACGGGGGGAGGTGGGTGCTTTTTTACCCCGAACTTCGTTCAGGGGTTATTCGTTCGGGGGTAGGTGGGTTATGGTGGATAGGTGGGGGCTGGTTTTTCCACCCAGGACCCCTTGTTTTTTTCTATGTTTTGTTCCTTCCATAGTCTTTGTATTTCTTCCTGAAAACTCTCACTTCTATGATGCTTTTGCTGGTTTTTGATATAGTTTATAATGATGTCTTTTTCCTTATACGAATAGGTTAATGCACAGTAACGTGCGCCCCATCCCCTGAATTTTGGAAAAATTCCTGTTTCCCTTATCCATCGGCTGGAACTCCCTTTCAGGGCCTTTATCAAATCGGCCAAAGGAACTAAGGGATGCAAATCACAAAGGATATGTATATGGTCTTCCATCCCGTTTATCCGATAAAGTACACCATTTTTGTTTTTGATGATTCCCCACATGTACTTATATAATTCAGGAGCTTTATCAAGTGCTAAGGCCTTGTCACTATATTTTGTGCGGAGTATGATGTGATAAAGAATTTGTGTATAGGACATAAAAGTATCTGTTAATAACGTGTGAAATTTGTATGAAAGTTAGAAAAATAAGTTCTAATTCCCAATATCTTCTGGACGAAGTCAGAAGAGGAGGTGCTTTTCTTTCACTTCCAGGGCCTTGTCATAACCTGCGTCCGCATGCCGGTATACCCCCATGGCGGGGTCATTGAACAGTACGCGGCGAAGACATGCTTCTGCGCGGTCGGTACCGTCAGCCAACACTACCATGCCCGCATGTTGGGAATAGCCCATTCCTACGCCGCCTCCGTGGTGGAAACTCACCCAGGTAGCGCCTCCCCCGGTATTGCTCAGCAGGTTGAGTAGCGCCCAGTCGCTTACCGCGTCTGAGCCGTCTTTCATCGCCTCCGTTTCCCGGTTGGGAGAAGCCACACTTCCGCAATCGAGATGGTCGCGCCCGATCACGATGGGCGCTTTTAGTTCACCGCTTCTGACCATTTCATTGAATTTTAATCCGGCTTTCTCTCTTTCGCCCAGTCCCAGCCAGCAGATCCGGGCAGGCAGCCCTTGAAAGGCAATTCTTTCCCTGGCCTGAGTAAGCCAGGTTTTCAGGCCTTCATTTTCCGGGAAAAGTTCCAGCAGGGCCCGGTCGGTCTTATAAATATCTTCCGGATCGCCGCTCAGGGCTACCCATCGGAAAGGGCCCTTGCCCTCGCAGAAAAGCGGTCGGATATAGGCCGGTGAGAATCCGGGGAAGTCAAAGGCATTTTTCACGCCACCCTCTTCGGCGAAGGCCCGGATATTATTTCCGTAATCAAAGGTGACGGCTCCTTTTTCCTTCAATTCCAACATCAGGGTCACGTGCCGGGCCATGCTGGCAATCGCCGCTTGCTGATACCGTACCGGATCGGCTTTGCGCAGGCTTAATGCTTGTGCCAGCGACATCCCATGGGGAACATAACCGTTCAACGGATCGTGGGCGGAGGTCTGGTCGGTAAGGATGTCCGGTGTAATGCCGTCTTCCAGAAGGCGTTCCAGGAAATCGCCCGCGTCCATTTCTACGCCTATGGAAACGGCTTTGCCTTCCTGCTTGTATTTCAGGGCGAGGTCCCGGCCTTCTTCGTAAGTCTTGGCCCGGATGTCGAGATAGCGCGTGTCGATTCTCTTCTGGATACTGGCGGGGTTAATATCTGCGGTAAAGCTGGTGGCTCCGGCCATGCTGGCGGCCAGGGGCTGAGCACCGCCCATACCGCCAAGGCCCGCGGTAACCAGTAGTTTGCCTTGCAGGCTTCCACCGAAATGTTGCCTTCCGCACTCCATAAAGGTTTCATAAGTACCCTGCACAATGCCTTGGGATCCGATGTAGATCCAGGAACCCGCCGTCATCTGTCCGTACATCATCAGTCCTTTTTCCCGGAGTTCGTAAAAATGTTCCCAAGTGGCCCATTGGGGTACAAGATTCGAGTTGGCGATCAGTACCCGCGGTGCCTCGGGGTGGGTACGGACCACACCCACAGGTTTCCCGCTTTGAATCAGGAGAGAATGGGCTTCGTCCAGGGTATACAGGTATTTGATGATCTGGATCAGGGCTTCCCGGTTTCGGGCGGCTTGCCCGATCCCTCCGTAAACCACCAGCTCGTCCGGGTTTTCGGCCACCTCCGCATCCAGGTTGTTCAGCAGCATTCGTAAGGGAGCTTCGGTTTGCCAGGATAGGGCATGGAGGGAGGTGCCCCGCGGAGCTTTGTAGTGCGGGTGTGCCGCGTAGTGGGACAAAAATTGTTCTACTGTCATTTGTTTGATGAAAACGTTTATTTAAGTGTTGAAATCTGCGGGCAGACCGAGGCCTGCTGTACAAATTTAGTTTATTTTTGTACAGGAAAGAAGCGGGCTGGAATAAGAAAATTGGGGTCTGATCTTCAATCCGCTAGACTAAAGTCCGGGAATCCTCCATTCAACTGCATCTGAAGTTTTTCCGTCATTTCACGGATATGCGCGGTAAACGAATAATCCTGAACCATTCCTTTAATGGCCTGGATGTCTTCTGCAAAAATCCGGTCTTCTTTGGCAAAAGATACTTTCCGGCGTACAAATTCATGGGCTTTTTCCAGCAGGACGGAGCTTTTTAACGGCCTTCTGAACTCAATGGCCTGGCAGGCACTCATCAGTTCAATGGCCAGGATGTACTCCAGATTATCCAGAATTTGGTAGAGCTTTCGGCCGCTGATGCTGCCCATGGATACATGGTCTTCCTGACCCAGTGAGGTGGGAACACTGTCGGCAGAGGCCGGGAAACACAGGGTTTTGTTTTCCGTGACCAGGGCCGCGGTGGTGTATTGGGGAATCATGAAACCCGAGTTGAGGCCCACGTCATTCATCAACAGCATGGGCAGGCCGAACTTTCCTTCCAGGAGAAGATAGCAGCGGCGGTCAGAAATATTGCCGAGCTCAGCCGCTGCAAAACACGCATAATCGAGGGGGAGAGCCAGGGGTTGCCCGTGGAAATTTCCTCCACTGATGGTGTCTTCCGCGCTGAAGATAATCGGGTTGTCGGTCACGGAATTCAGTTCGGTTTCCGTTAGTTCCTTCAGATGAAGCCAGGCATTTCGTGCCGCGCCATGTACCTGGGGCATGCAGCGCAGGCTGTACGGATCCTGCACCCGCTCACAATCTACGTGGCTTTCCATAATTTCCGAATCGTGCAGCAAGAGGCGGAGGCGCTGCGCCACCAGGCGGTTTCCCGCAAAAGGACGGAGCTCATGCAAACGAGCGTCAAAAGGTGCCTTGGTGCCCTGTAGCGATTCCAGACTCATGGCCCCGATGATATCGGCCATTTCCAGACAGTTAAAAAAACGCTCTACGCCCTTTACCGCATAACTCAGGATAAACTGCGTGCCGTTAATCAGAGCCAGCCCTTCTTTCGGCCCCAGTAGTATAGGGGAGAGGTTTTCCATGCGGAAGACCTCTTCTGTCGGCGTTTCCTTTCCTTTGTAGACCACTTTGCCCAACCCGATAAGCGGTAAAAAAAGGTGGGAGAGGGGGGCCAGGTCTCCACTCGCACCTACGCTTCCTTTTTCCGGGACTACCGGGATAACCTCGTTTTCAATATGCCATAAAATACGTTCCAGCGTGGTCAGCTGTACACCGGAAAACCCTTGCGCCAGGGCGTGCAGCTTTGTGATGAGCATGATTTTCGCCACAGTAGTCGGGATAGATTTTCCTACGCCCACGCTGTGCGACTGAAGAATCTTATGTTGCAGAAGACGGGTATCTGCCTCCGAGATCTTCTTGTGGGCAAGAATTCCGAACCCGGTATTTACCCCGTAAACCGTGCGTTGACTTTCCACAATTTCCTGTACATCGGCTTCCGATTTTTTTATTTTTTTTAAGGCGGCTTCCGAAAGAATGCCCTGGATCGTTCCGTTGGACAACCCCAGCGTGATGCCTACCGTCAGGCGATCTTCGCCGTAATGAAAAGGTCTATTCATCTGTTTATATTTTAGCGATCAGCCGTC
Organism: Leadbetterella byssophila; assembly: GCA_040394705.1. Classification (GTDB taxonomy): domain Bacteria; phylum Bacteroidota; class Bacteroidia; order Cytophagales; family Spirosomataceae; genus Leadbetterella; species Leadbetterella byssophila_B. Next base: position 19,266 of record JBEBRS010000011.1, on the reverse strand, counting down.
CGTAATCAGCCAGGCAGGAGGTCTTCCCCCCGACTCACAGCTCATAGCTCATAGCTGACAACCGCTTCATGAAGTATATTTTCTTGTTCAAATTTAGCTCGTATTCCCAGAAAAACACATACCGCATGATGAAAATAAAGAGATTAAGATTTCGTTATATCGCCAGTATTTAAGAATTGTCTTAAAATTTTCTTAAAAATTTCCGGCAATTTGAAACTTTTACATTAGTAATTAATGTTACTACATCAATTGACGAAAAAACTAAATTTTGAGAATGAAAAAAGTAACTGTTTTAGCGCTTGCGGCCCTGGTGGGTATCGCATCTTGTACAAGCTCCAATTCTGATTCGGCCCAGACTTCTGATGTGGAAGAGGTGGCAGTAGCAGAAGGACATGCCTACGGAGTGGATCTTGAAACCAGCCAGGTAGACTGGAAAGCCTTCCACAAAGGAGGATTTGCACCCAGATGGGGAACTCTGAAACTTTCCGCCGGAGAACTGACCGTAGCAGATGACAATATTACTTCCGGAACATTCACTATTGATTTTAATACTTTAGTTGTAGATCCGGCGTCCGTAACCGAGCAAGATAAGAAAGCCAGCGACCTTCAGGATGACCTGAAAAGTGCTAACTTTTTTGAGGTAGCCCAGTTTCCTACCGGAACTTTTGAAGTAACCGGTATTACAGACTTCGATCCGGCCCAGGACAAGAGTGTAGTAGAAGGAGCAAACAAAGTGGTGAGCGGAAACCTGACCCTGAAAGGAAACAGCATCAACGTGACCTTCCCTGCAAAAATATCGGTAGGTGACGGTACCGCCCGTGTGGAGGCCCGTTTTACCGTAGACCGCACCGCATGGGGACTGAAATTCGGAGCTACTGACGCTGACCCTGCCGAGTGGGGAATCAGCCGTGATTTTGAAGTAGGAGTGGATCTTACCGCTGTGGCGAAATAAGCCACTAAATCCTATTGGCAAGAGAGGGCTTCGGCCCTCTTTTTATTTTCGGATGTCTGAAAAAAGCGAATTATTTGCCGTACTTTTGTGTAAAAATCTACTTATGAACGTATTTCTTACCGGTATCACAGGTTTGTTGGGAAGTGAAATAGCCCGTCAGTTCCTGGAGAAGGGCTATCACGTCAGGGCCCTGGTAAGAGATCCGGCCCGGGCGCTGACTTCTCACCCCCATCTTACCTATCTGCAAGGAGATATACTGGATGTGGTTTCACTAGGAGAACAGATGAAGGGAATGGATTACGTGGTGCATGCCGCCGCGGTAGTATCCTTTGCGCCCAAAGACCGGAACGAGATGTACAAAATCAACGTGGAAGGTACTGCCAATGTAGTGAATGCCTGCCTTTCTGCTTCTGTCAAAAAGCTGTGTCATATCAGTTCCATAGCCGCTTTCGGCCGGCCTTCACTCAAAGAAATGGAGAAGGTGGAACAGGTAGACATTGACGAAACGCAGATGTGGGTAAATTCAGGCACCAATTCCCATTACGCCATCACAAAGTACCAGGGTGAATGCGAAGTATGGCGGGGAACCGCGGAAGGGCTGAATACCGTGATCGTAAATCCTTCCATCATATTGGGGGAAAGCGCGTGGAACCAAAGCAGCACGAAACTGTTTAAATACATTTATGACGGAAGACCGTTTTACCCGGAGGGATTCCTGAATTATGTCGATGTCAAAGACGTGGCCGCAGCAGTACTACAGCTGATCGAATCGCCTGTAGTGGGAGAACGTTTCTGTGTTTCGGCCGGAATGATTTCTTACAAGGAGTTTTTTGATAAAATAGCGGACAGGTTCGGAAAGAAAAAACCGTGGTTTAAAGTGAGCGCTAACCTGATGGGTGTTTTGTGGCGGGCAGAAGCCCTGAAATCAGCCCTTACGGGCGGCGCACCCTTAGTCACAAAAGAGACCGCCAAAACCGCCCAGCTCAGGATTATGCAGAAAAACGGGAAGATCCGGGAAACCCTGGGTTTTGAGTTCCGCACATTAGACCAAACTCTTGACCGCGTCTGTACTTTTCTCGCGGAAAAGAATTAAAAAGACGTGAATTCCTTTCGGAATTAAAAAAAGCTGTTACATTTACCAGGCATAGAAGATTAAGATGAGTCAGGACTATAGTGAATCTTTTGAAGAATACAATGAAACTTCGCCCGAAGAGGTTGCCAGAAGGTTTGAGTTGATGCTGAAAAGGAAGGAAGCGCCCGCATTTAGCGAGGAAGTGTTTGAATCCCTGACCGATCATTACCTGGTAAAGGGAAATTTTGAGATGGCTTTAAAAGCCTGTAATTACGGACTCCGTCTTTACCCCAACTCCCTCGATATGTTGCTGAATAAGGTACAGGTGCTGATTAACCGTCTGGAACTTTACGAGGCTACGGAAATCCTGGATCACGCCGCCGTATTTTATCCTTCCGATACCGAAATCCTGTATTTCCGCGGAGTCATCAATATCTACTCCGGAGAAAACGAAAAAGCGATTGAGATTTTCAGGGAAATCCTCCCCGTTTCAGAAGAGAAAGAAAATATCTATTTCCAGCTGGGTATGGCGCAGTCGGGACTGGGTTTGATGGAAGATTCTATCGAGTCGTTTAAAAAGGCCATTGGAGAAAACAGTAAGAGCGAGATTGTCTATACCGAGCTGGTTTTCAGTTACGAGCTGGCCTCTGCACTTGAGCAGGGAGTAGATTATTTTAAAGGACTGACCGACAGCGACCCGTACAATTACCTGGCCTGGTTTGCTTTGGGACAATGTTATAATAATTTGAATCTGTTTCAGGAAGCCAAAGATGCATTCGGTTTTGTCACCGCCATTAACGATAAGTTCTCCGGCGGATGGTATAGCCTGGGACAATCTCACCTTAGCCTGGATGAATTCGAAGAAGCAAAATCCTGCTTTCTGCTAACCCTGGAACTGGAAGAGGAATCGGCGGAGGTGCTGGTGCACCTGGGGGCCTCCCATGAGCGTCTCGAAGAGTTTTCAGACGCTTTCAAGTGCTATAAAAAAGCGTCGGAAATCGACGAGTTCAGTGACGAGGCCTGGTTTGGGATGTCTTCCGTATTGTATGAGCAGGAACGTTATGCCGAGGCCATACATTTTGTGCGGAAAGCCATTCGGCTCAATGCGGGTAACTCCGATTACTGGTTGCTGCTGGCCGACAACGAAGGCAAATTCGGAAATACGGTCTCCGCTGAAGAAGCGTATACCAAGGCGGCTGAACTTAACCCTATAGACGCCGATATCTGGCTGAACTGGTCTTTGCTGTACTTTGACGTGGAAGATTACAAAAAGGCCCTGGAAATTGTAACAGACGGCCTGGAAGACCTGCCGGAAGAAGCCGACCTGTATTACCGGGCTACCGTTTATCTGCTCTATGACGGAAGTTTCACCATGGCGTATAAATACCTCCAGGAAGCGTTGGCCCTGGATTACGACAAGCATATACAATTGTACGATTTCTTCAGTAACCTGAATACGCTAAAGACGCTGCAACGCATTATCGAGCAGTATAAAGCGTGAAAGTAGCCGTGAGCAGTTAGCTATTAGAAGTTAGATGTTAGACACAGCGGGTGGCGCTCCACCGACCGGCGGCTAGGCGTCCCCAATGAATAAGTCTAACAGCTAACGGCTAATATCTAACTGCCGATAGCTCTATTTCTTAAACGTATAAAACTTCCAGTTTGGTGTATACGCTTCCGAAAGGGGCTGGTTCAGGAGTGAAGCCCTGATCATTTCCATGGGCATGTGGTTCAGCTTGATCACTTTATCATGGAAATCCACAAATGACATTTTCCCCGATTCTACAAATTCATTTTTGATGCTGAAGAGCTGGAGACCCCCTACCAGGTAGGCCAGCTGATACAGTGGAGGGTAGCCTCCTTCAAACGAGCGTTTCACTTCTGCGTGGGCATTGGAATATTCATGCCCTACCCGGTCTACCAAGTAATCTACACATTGGCCGGGTGTCCATTCGCCCAGGTGATATTTCAATGAGAATGTAATCCGCGCGCAGCGGTGCATTCTCCAGAAGAGCATTCCTATCCGCTCTTCCGGTGTCTTGGCGAAGCCTTTCTGGTAAAGCAGCAGCTCCCAATAGAGGGTCCATCCTTCAGTAGAGAAAGGCGTAGAGAAGGCTTCCCGGCGGTAAGGACGATAACGGCTGTTCATATAATACTGTAAATGATGGCCCGGTACCAGCTCGTGCTGAACGGTTCCGCGGGAAAAATAAGGGTTATTTCCCCGCATACTCATCATTTTATGTTCGTGTTCCATGGTGTTGGTGGGGTAGGAGATGATGATGTCCCTTCCTCCCAGGAAAAACGGGCTGACCAGTTGTCTTTCCGGGCTCATCATCTGCATGCCCCAGGTTTCCTGGGCTATGGCGGGCGTCTCGATCAACTTATGCGCATTGATAAACTCCTGCGCATCGTTATACAGTTGAATGATGAGCTCAGGCTGGCTGCCCTCGGCTACATAACTGTTTTTAACCTTCTCCTGGGCGGCTTTCCAGTTGTCTCCAAAACCCATCTCCCTTGAGGCCTTGATCAGTTCGGCTTCACACCAGGCAAACTCCTGGTCTGCCAGTCGAATCAGCTCTTCCGGGGTGTAGGCAATCATCTCCACCTTCAGTTGGCGGTTCAGCTCTTCTCTCCCTATGGGAAGGCCGCCTATGCCGCTGCCGTCATCCGAGGGCTTGGCGTCGCTCTTGGAGCGGATGAGTTTCTCGTAAGCGGTCAGTTGCTCATCGAGTTTTTTGTAGGGATTGGGAACCCACCAGGTAAAAAGAGGATCGTACCCGTTATAAAAGTCGTAAAAATTTTTCAACCGCGTTTTCAGGGAGGCGATCATATCGGCCGTGTAATTGGCTTTTTCTTCTCCTATCTTTCCGCCTTCGCTCACTTCCTTACTGATTTTTTCCAGGTCTTGGGAGGCCTGGTTCAGCGCGGTAGCCACTTCCTGCCCTTTCTGGGTGGTACCCCGCCGCCGCAATTGCTCATACCGGTAAATGGTAGGGGCAAAGGGAAGGTACTTTTCAATTTCCTTGTATAAACCCGCCTCTTTGAGGAGCACATTCCGCGATTCTTCTACCTTTCTCTTCAAAAGAATGTAATCCACCTGTCCGTCTATGCTGATTTTGTTAAAATCTACCTGCGATAGCTTCTGAAGGTACTCATTATTTAATGCCAGCATCCGGTCTCGCTGATCGGGGGAATTGGCAAAACTACGGAATCCGCTGCCGCCTGCGCCATAGAAGTGGTTTACGGCTCTTGTATCCTGGGTGTACTGAACCACCAGGCCTGACGTTTCGCTGGCCTGCTCGTACATGGAGGCCGCTGTCTGGCCCTGAACAGCGGGAATCGCCCACACGGCCATCAAAAGGGTAAAGAGATTCTTTTTCATAGGTTAGTTTTTACTAAGGTTAGTTAAATCGTTCCGGGTCAAACAGGCGGATATCAGTAGAAGGCCGGTCACCATTAACGAGGTCGGCCACCGTCTTTCCCACCGCCGGCCCCAGGCTCAGTCCCATCATGCCCAGTCCGCCTGCCACCGTCAGGTTCTCCAGGGTAGAAGAATGGCCGAGATAGGGAAGCCCGTCAGGAGAGCAGGGCCTGAACCCATGCCAGATGGCCTTTTCTTCGGGAAGGGGCAAGCGGTATTCCGGGTAATATTGGGGTACTGAACGCACAATGCCTTCCACCCGTTTCCGGTTGATCCGATGATTGACCGAGGCCAGTTCCATAGTTCCTCCTATTCTTACTTGTCCGTTCATGGGGGTCAGGGCCACCCGGGCTTCCAGCAAAAGCGCCGGATGTTTTACTTTCCCCTGGAAGGCATCGGTCATAAAAGAATAACCTTTTCCCGGCATCAGGGGTATGTGCAATCCTGCCATTTTCCCTACTTCCCGTAACCAGGCTCCTGGTGCAAGTACGTAACGGTCTGCCGAAAACTTTTTGCCGCTTTCGGTTTCTACGGTAGTAATCTTTCCGTGGGAGCGGGCAATATCGGCTATGGCTTCATTCGGGAAAAACTGCACTCCGAGGGCGGTGAGCCGGTTTCTGAGGGCTTCCATGAGCGCGGGAGGGTAAAGGTGACCGTCACAGCGGTAATGCACCGCACCGAGTACATCCAGCGCTACGTCGGGTTCCAGGGCCGCCAGTTCCGTTTTCGTTAAAACGGCGACGTCCAGCCCCAATGCACGTGCACGCTGAGCCAGGTGAACCTCCTCTTCTTCGGTCTGGGCGGTCTTGTAGAGCATCAGTATACCTTTTTTCTCCAGTCCGAAAGCCTGGCCAAGATCCAGTTCATCGTAAAGGGAGCTGCTGTACAGATTCAGATCACGCAGGTGTGGAGCGGAAGTATCCACATGTTTTTCGTTGGCGTGGCGCACAAACTTCAGTCCCCAGGAAATCAGGGAACTGCTGAGGGAAGGTTTGACATAAAACGGACTCCGGCTGTTAAACATCCAGCGGATTCCTTGTGAAATCATTCCCGGGGCGGCCATGGGTGTAAAATGGCTGGGGACAATCATTCCCGCATTTCCGTAGGAACAATTATCTGTGAAATCGCCTTTGTCCAGCACACTTACCTCCCAGCCGGTTTTTCGGAGGTAATAGGCCGATGAAAGCCCCGCGATTCCGCCTCCCACTATCAGTACACTACCGTTCATCTGTATAAAAATTTAGTTTTCAGCCTTCAGCTATCAGCGGTCAGCTGGGCGGAAGGCCGGCCCGCGACGCTTCGCTTATTCATTGGGGGGCGCCTAGCCGCCGGTTGGTGTGCCGGTTTTCTAATAGTGGTGCGCCACCCGGCTGATAGCTGATAGCTCATGGCTATTTCATATCACCTGGAACCCGTGCGCATACGGGTCGTTGTCGTCTATAAAAATTGTATTGTAACCGTAAACAATGGCCCAGCCTTCTATACTGGGCGTAATGGCCGGTTTTCCGTTCCCGAAGGGATCGGAATGTGCTTCTTCAATCCTGCCGGTAAACTTTGATCCGATGATGCTCTCATGAATAAACGCATCGCCCGGCTTTAACTTGCCTTTGGCATGCCATTGGGCCATACGGGCGGAGGTTCCCGTACCGCAGGGCGACCGGTCAATGGCCTTGTCTCCGTAGAAAACCGCGTTTCGGGCGGAAGAAGAAGGGTCCAGTACTTCGCCTGTCCATTGAATATGGCTCAGTCCGTTAATGTGAGCGTCTTCCGGATGCGTAAACGTATACAATTCATTCATCCGGTTCCGGATCACGCGGCTCCAGCTGATCAGCAGATCTGCGGGGTAATCCTGGAGTCCGCTGAAATTTTTCTGAGGATCAATTATGGCGTAGAAATTTCCGCCATAGGCCACGTCTACGGTAAGTTCCCCAAGGTCCGGACATTCCACGGTAAGGTTTTCTGCCGCCAGGAATGATTTGACATTGGTCAGTTTTACCGACTTCACCTTGGAGCCTTCCTGTACGTAGTCGATCAGTACCAATCCCGCGGGAGCCTCCAGTCTTAGTTTTCCGGGTACTTTGGGCGTGATCAGCCCTTCTTCAATGGCAATGGTCACCGTACCGATCGTGCCGTGTCCGCACATGGGTAGGCAGCCGCTGGTTTCAATATACAAGACGGCCACGTCGTTCGCCGGGTCTGTGGGCGGATAGAGAATACTTCCGCTCATCATGTCGTGCCCCCGGGGTTCAAACATCAGGCCTTTCCGGATCCAGTCGTACTCCCGGAGGAAATGAAGGCGTCGTTCCATCATGCTGTTTCCTTCCAGGAAGGGCCCACCCCCCGAAACGAGCCGGACGGGATTGCCACAGGTGTGGGCGTCAATGCAGGAGAAAGTTCTTTTCATCGGTATATTTTTGGACCACGTTAGATATCAGATTATTCTAATATCTAATATCTAACATCTAATATCTAACATCTAAAACTACAAAGCCTCTTTCGTAATTTCTCCGTTCACCAGACGATACAGCCCCAGAGGGTTGCTGTTTTTCAGCTCGTCCGGAAGATAGGCGTCCGGCACATTCTGATAGCTGACCGGCCGCGCGAAACGGCGAATGGCATCCGGTCCGACCGAGGTAAACCGGCTGTCGGTGCAGGCGGGGAAAGGTCCGCTGTGCTGCATCGCGCTCACCACTTCTACTCCGGTAGGAAAACCGTTGAACAGTAGCCGGCCGCATTTTTCAGTCACCAGCAGGAGGAGGTCTTCGTAATGCCCAATCTCCTCTTCTTCTCCCAGGATAGTGCAGGTCAGCTGTCCGTGGATATTCTTCGCAATAGCCTTCATCTGCTCCGGATCGCTGTAAGTTACTACCAGTCCGAACGGACCGAACACTTCCTGGTGCAGGGCAGGGTTGGCCAGAAACTCTTCGGCGGTGGTCAGGGCTACTGACGCGGCACCGACTCCTTTTTCCGAAGAAGAGGCTTCCAGAAGTACCTGTACGTTTTCCTGTGTACTTACCGCACTTTTGTTTTGCACGTAAGCATCTGCGATGCCCTCGTGGAGCATTTTAGACGGTGAAAACTGACCGGCGGCTTCTACCAGCGCGGAAAGGAAGGGGTCCTGGCCTTCCGGAAGGATAAGGATTCCCGGGTTCGTACAAAATTGTCCTACCCCCAAAGTAAGCGAGGCCGCGTATTGCTGTGCCACTTCTACAGGGTTGTTCTTTATTTTTTCCGGAAGAACGAATACCGGGTTGATACTGCCCATTTCGGCAAAAACCGGGATGGGTTCAGGCCGCTGAGCGGCAATATCGAAAAGGGCTTTCCCGCCGGTGTAGGAACCGGTAAAGCCTACGGCTTTCACCAGGGGATGCTTCACCAGTGACTGGGAAACTTCCCGGGAATTGCTGAACACCTGCTCAAAAGTTCCGGCAGGGTAACCTACCTTCTGCACCCCTCTTTTAATCGCTTCGGCCATGATGCCCGCCGTGCGGGTATGTGCGGAGTGTGCTTTAACGATTACCGGGCATCCTGCTGCTATGGCCGAGGCCGTATCTCCCCCTGCCGTGGAAAAGGCGAAGGGGAAATTGCTGGCGCCGAATACCACTACAGGACCCAGGCCTGCGTAAGATTTGCGGATATCCGGCCTCGCCGGTGTGCGATCGGGCAGAGCCGTATCAATGCGTACATCCAGTATACTTCCCGAGGCCAGGGCCGCGCCGTAGCTGCGCCATTGCAGTACGGTCCGGCCTTTTTCGCCTGTCAAACGGGCCAGGGGCAGGTGGGTCTCTTCATGCGCTGCCTGAATCAGCTCATCGCCCAGGGCTTCGATCTCATCGGCAATGATGTTCATGAGTTCGGCCCTCTTCCTGAAATTACTTTTCCGGAGGTAGAGAAAAGCCTCGTGTGCCGATAATACTGCCTGATTGATTTCTTCCTGAGATGCCATATTATAGATTTTTGTAATCCGGTAGCTGAGGCCTGGAGGCCCGTGCGTCGGTGATGATTTTCAGTATTCTTTCTCTCTCTTCTCCTTCCAGCACCAGACGGGGAGCGCGCACATATTCGTTGCTTATTCCCTCGGCGGTGGCAGCTAATTTAATGTATTGCACCAGTCTGGGGTGAATATCCAGCTCCAGTAGCGGCATAAACCAGCGATAAATTTCCAGGGCTTCGGCTAAGCGGCCTGCCTGGGCGAGTTTATAAATCGCTACGGTTTCCGCCGGGAAAGCGTCTACCAGTCCGGCTACCGAGCCCGAGGCTCCTACCAGCTGGGTTTCCAGGGCAATAGTATCCACACCGCCCAGAATCTTAAAGCGGTCGCCAAAGCGGTTGATCATGCGGGTAACGTTGGTAAGATCGCGGGTAGATTCTTTTACCGCCTGTACGGTGGGGTATTTTTCCAGCTCTGCGAACATGTCGGTAGTGACATGAATGCCGTAATCTACCGGGTTGTTGTAAATCAGGATGGGAAGGTCGGTAGCGCTGGCCACCGCTGCGAAATAAGCCACTACTTCACGGTCCGAAGCCTTGTAACGCATAGGAGGCAGAAGCATCAGGCCGTCAGCACCCAGCTCTTTCGCTCTTTTGGCGATAGCCACCGCCTCGCGGGTAGTTTGCTCCGCGATATTCAGGATCACCGGAAAAGATTCGGGCACTATCCCTTTCGCGAATGTCAGAAGATCAAATTTTTCCTGGGCGGTTAAGGTACTGGCCTCTCCCAGGGTTCCCGCCAGGATAATTCCCGAGATTCCCGCATCAATCTGGAACAGGATGTTCTTTTTAAACATGTCGTAATCGATCTCCTCTTCCGCGGTGAAAGGAGTTAAAACTGCAGGATATATACCGTGCCAAAGTGCTGTCTTGCTCATTAATTTATAATTTTGTATATGGTTATAAAACGATGGTCAAAGGTATAAAGGTAATTACATCAAACCCTATTTAAAATTAATCAATAGCACACATATTTTAGCTGGGCGTCCTGCTGTACCGCTCACAGGCTGTAAAAGCCGGAAAATAGGGTTGTGATCAGGGGGTTACTTCGACCAGATGTTGTACTTGAGGATACAATAAATAGCCCGGAAACCGTCTCTCCAGTTGATCTTTTTTCCTTCTTTATAGGTTCTTCCGTAATAGGAAACGCCTACTTCATAGATGCGGATATCCGCCACCCTCGAAATTTTTGCCGTCACCTCCGGTTCAAACCCGAATCGGTTTTCTTTCAGGTCAAGCGCCTTCAGGAGATCGGAACGGAAAAGCTTGTAGCACGTTTCCATATCCGTCAGGTTGAGGTTGGTAAACATATTGCTCAGAAAGGTCAGAAACTTATTCCCGATGGTGTGCCAGAAAAAAAGGATCCGGTGGGCCTGAGCCCCCACAAACCGTGAGCCGTAAACCACATCGGCAAAGCCGTCTATGACAGGTTTCAGTAACGCATTAAATTCGTGGGGGTCATATTCCAGGTCAGCATCCTGCACAATAATGTAATCGCCTTCCGCCAACCGGAAGCCGGTATGCAAGGCCGCCCCTTTTCCCTTATTGATGTCATGCCGGTGGTACTTCACGGTATGCTCGGGATAGTCTGCCCTAAACTTCTCCACTACTTCCTTCGTGGCATCTGCCGAGCAATCGTCCACCACAATTATTTCTTTCGTAAAAGGAGAGATCAGCTGCACACCGACCAGCTTTTCCAGGACCACGCGGATGGTCAGCGCTTCATTATAGGCGGGAACAACTACTGAAAGTTTCATATTGATTTATAAAATTCTAAACTACTTTACAATACCCCCATCACCTCGTAGATGCCCGCGAAACACAGGAATACGAGGCAGGCCAGGGTGATTAATAGGGTATCCGCCTTTTCTCCCTTTCCGGATAATATCCAGAGCAGGGAAGGGGCCAGACACCCGAAAAAAGCGATTCTTTCGTATAAATAAGGTAAAACGGCCATCAGTACCGCACAGCCCAGTACCCCTGCGCATAACATGAACCGGTCTCGCTTTACCCGGAGCCACCCCACTCCCATGAATGCAAAAAACAAGGTCAGCGCGCCTTTCGCATAAGGATCAGGTAAAAAGCCCGAGGAGAAAGTATTCACGATTCCGGTGACGGGTTTCCCAAAATACAAAATAACTGCACCTATGACCAGAAGCAAGGAAAACCACCCTATTTTTTGGGAAAACATCTCGCACACGGGCCGGTCACCTGCCATCCACATCGCTCCCCCCGTGACCATAAAAGCCATGGGAACATAACCCAAAGATGGGGTGCCGTTGACATGATACTCCTGGAAGAAGGAATGATTTACAAAAGCCTCGGGGTACATGCCGCCCCAGCCCAGCCAGGTCAGAAGTACGCCGCATACCGCGAAAACACCTGCCAGCACAGGCCGGCGCAGACTGTTCCACCGTATGTTTTTTAATGAAGCGGGAAGTAACATCGCGGCCACTCCTCCGGTAAACACCTGGAACATCACCGCCACCAGCAGGTACAGTCCCCAAATTCTATTGTGGTGTTGAATACCTTTCCAAAACAGATAAACCAGTAAAATAGCAGGCACGAGCGGATGCGCCCGTGTGACATACACCAGAAGGTAAGGGTTAAACAGCACCAGAAGGGCTTTCCACCGCACGCCTTTTTCTTCCTTTAGCAGAAGAAAGGCCAGTACCGTCCAGCAGATCACAGACAGCAACCTTCCTGACGTAATCATATCCGTGCTAAAAAGAGAGCCGAAAACTGCGTGGGCGGAAGACAATATCCAAAGGTATTGGGAAGAAAGACTCCAGGTGGGCGACCAGTCCAGGCCGGGCCAGCGGGCATAGGCCTGTGCAAAAGCCCCCTGGTAATAGAGGCCTTCGTCTCCTCTTGTTTCCACCGTAAAGGAAAAATACAAAAGGACAATCAACGAAAAAAACAGTAAAGAAAAGTAACGGTTATCTGCGGGTAAATTTCTATTCAGTAACAAATCTTTAAGGGTAAAATATATATTCCGGTACAAAAACGAATCAAGCCGGGTGAACCGTTAAGCCGTCTTCGTTTTTCTCCACTTTGGCCAGGCCGTTTCGGGTCAGCTCTTTGATAGCCGTATCCCATTTCTTATTGCTGAGTCCGGCTTTTGCCTTTAAGTCTTCCAGGGCAATAGCGGGCGCCGCAAGCAGAAGGTCAAGAACTGCTTTGGCGTCTTCGCTCACCGCGGGTGCTTTTTTCTCCGGGCGCATCTGGGGGAAAAACAGTACTTCCTGGATACTGGCATTATTGGTCAGCATCATGGTCAGGCGGTCTATGCCTATGCCAATACCTGCGGTGGGCGGCATACCGTATTCGAGGGCACGGATAAAATCTTCGTCCAGCGCCATGGCTTCTTCATCTCCCCGTTCAGCCAGGCGGAGCTGTTCTTCAAAACGCTCACGTTGATCAAGCGGATCGTTCAGCTCCGAATACGCGTTGGCAATTTCTTTACCGTTCACAAACAGTTCAAAGCGTTCCACCAACCCGGGTTTAGAGCGGTGTTTTTTGGTCAGCGGTGACATCTCTACGGGGTAGTCGATAATAAAGGTAGGCTGAATCAGATGATCTTCCACCTTTTCCCCGAAGATTTCATCAATCAGCTTGGCTTTACCCATCGTATCGTCTACTTCCATTCCCCATTCCCGGCACTTGGCCCGGAGTTCTTCCTCGGTGGCGCTGTCTACATGCACACCGGTATATTTTTCAATGGCCTCAATAATGGAAAGCCGGGTGTAAGGTCCCTGAAAATCAATTACATTTTCCCCAAAGGTAAATTTCGTGTCTTCATTGACGGCCACGGCTACTTTTTCCAGGAGTTCCTCGGTAAATTCCATCATCCACTTATAATCTTTGTAAGCTACATAGAACTCCAAAGCCGTATATTCCGGGTTATGGGTACGGTCCATTCCTTCATTCCGGAACATCTTTCCAAACTCATACACTCCGTCGAATCCCCCCACAATGAGTCGTTTCAGGTACAGCTCATTGGCTATCCGCAGGTAAAGCGGGATATCGAGGCTGTTGTGATGCGTTACAAAAGGCCGTGCGGCGGCACCTCCGTGAATCGGTTGCAGAATAGGCGTCTCTACTTCCAGCCAGCCTTTGTTATCGAAGATCCGGCGCATCGTGCTGATGATCTTCGCTCTTTTGACAAATATTTCCCGGTTTTCAGGGTTCACGATCAGGTCTACATACCGCTGGCGATAACGCTGCTCCGGATCCGTAAAACCATCGTAAATATGGCCTTCATCATCCCTTTTGACAATAGGGAGGGGCTTCAGCGACTTGGAAAGCAACTCGAAAGACCGTACATGGATAGAGATTTCCCCCGTCTGGGTTTCAAAACAATATCCGTGGATGCCGATAATATCCCCGATATCCAGCAATTTCTTGAATACCGTATTGTACAGGGTCTTGTCTTCGTCGGGACAAATATCGTCACGACGGATATAGATCTGTATCCGGGCGGTTTCATCCTGTATTTCGGCGAAAGAGGCCGATCCCATAATCCGGAAACTCATCAGCCTGCCGGCCACACGTACATCTTTAAAATCAAATTTATTGTGTTTCCAGTGCATCAGGATATCACGGATCGTGGTATTGGTGGAGAATCCTTCCGCCGGGTAGGGATCTATTCCCAGAGCCATCAGCTCCTCTCTTTTTTGCCTTCTTAGTAGTTCCTGTTCGCTCAATTGCATGAGGTAATAATCATTTTCGGTACAAAATTAATGTTTTTTTAGCGGCCCGCTTTCAAAAAAGACTGATATTTGAATTTGCATAATACTTTTTGGATGATTTTAAAGGGATTGCTCGCCGGTAAAGGCCTTTTTTTTGCTGTTTTTCTGGTTCTGTGGTCTGGTCAGGCCGATTCTCCGGGTGAAATCCCTCCCAAAAGGGAGTTCAGAGGAGTATGGATCGCTTCCGTGGCCAACATTGACTGGCCTTCCAAAAAGGGTTTGCCGTCTACGCAACAGCAGGAAGAGTTTACGGAGATACTGGATAACCACAGGCGTCTAGGGATCAATGCCGTGTTTGTGCAGGTGAGAGCGGCCTCTGATGCGTTTTATGCCGAAAGCGATGAACCCTGGTCGGAGTGGCTTACGGGCACACAGGGAAAAGCACCTTCTCCCTTTTATGATCCCCTGGCGTTTATGATTGAACATGCGCACGAACGAAACATGGAATTTCACGCCTGGCTGAACCTCAACCGGGGAACCCACGCTACCTCCACCACCGTTTCCGCCCGGCACATCACCCGTACGCATCCGGAGTGGTTTCTCCCGTACGGGGGAGCCAAAGTGTATAATTTCGGAATTCCCGAAGTACGCGACTATATCGTCAGTATGGTGCTGAGAATAGTCCGGAATTACGATGTAGACGGTATACATTTCGACGATTACTTCTACCCTTATCCGGCGGCCGGTAAGCGCATTGATGACCAGCAAACCTTCCGGAAATACGGACAGGGGTTCAGCAGGATAGAAGACTGGAGACGAAATAATGTGAACCTGCTCATCCAGGCCATTGGAGAGGCAGTCAGAAAAGAAAAGCCCTATGTGAAATTCGGGGTAAGTCCCTTTGCTGTATGGCGTAACCGCGACCGGGATCCGGAAGGTTCCCACACCCCCGGGGCACTCAGCTCGTACGATGACCTCTATGCCGACTCCCGGATGTGGGCCCGCAAGGGATGGATAGATTACACCATTCCCCAGGTCTACTTTTCTTTCGGACACCGCATCGTTCCCTTTAAACCTATGGTAGACTGGTGGGTAAAAAACAAGGGCCCTCACCATTTGTATATCGGTCTGAGCAGTTACCGTACGGGGGAAAAGGGAGAGTGGAGTTCTCCTTCCCAGATCATGCGTCAGCTTCGTTTCAATGAGCAAACGGAAGGGGTAGAGGGGAGTGTGTTTTACAGTTCCCGCTCGCTCATGCCCACCTCGAACCGGCTTTCAGACTCCCTGAAAACGCAGTTTCGCTACCCCGCACTTCCCCCTGTCATGGAGTGGAAAAAGCCGGATCCTCTTCCCCGGCCGGAACTCACGGAGTTAGCCCGTGTGGAAGGCGACCGGGCGGTGAAGATCCGGTGGCGTATTCCCGACGAATACGAGGAGTACGTCCGGAGTTTTGTCATCTACCGGTACCGGAGGGGAGAAAAAAGAACCCTGGAAGATCCGAGGAATATCCTGGCTATAGTTAGGAATAAGGAAGAGAAGATCTTTTATGACCGCACGGCGGAAAGGAACGAGGCATACGAATACGCGTTGACCGCCCTTGACCGGCTCTCCAATGAAAGCCGGCCGAGCAAGCTCCATAAGTTACCTTAACGGCCCGGGGGAATCGGGGTTTTGTCTCTGGGTGCCAGGGCGCGGGTAGAATTTATTTTCCCGGAAAGTGGCGGCCGATCGGATTTTTACTTATTTTTGCTTTCTTCTTCCATGTCTTATCCCGTTTACATAATGATTAGGGGAGGTAGATATTAATAAATCAAATACTATTGATGGGGTAGCTATCGGCACTTCGCTTTGTGCAATAAACGGCCTGTAAGCGGCCAAAAGGCTCATAGCCCGCAGCTAAATTTTAGGAATTATATGAAAGAATATGGCAGTAATGTTCAAAAACTGGTAGAACATATTGTAACCATACCGGATAAGGAAACCCGGACAAAACATGCGCACATCCTGGTAGAATTGATGCGTCAGATCCATCCGCAGATGCGTGACGGGGCCGATTATAGCAAAAAGCTGTGGGACGACCTCTACATCATGGCCAATTTTGATCTGGATGTAGACAGCCCGTTTCCTGCTCCCCCCAAAGAAATCCTCGGGAAGAAGCCCAAGCAGATTCCTTACACTCAGAGCAAGCTGAAACATAAATTTTACGGACGTAACCTGGAGCTGCTGGTATTGAAAGCCATGATGGCCGAGACCTTTGATGAGCGGAAGGCCTTCGTTTCTTACCTCGTGAAACTGATGAAATCGTTTTACCTTAGCTGGAACCGGGATTCTGTGGAAATCGCCGTGTGCATGAACCAAATCATGGAATTGTCGGGAGGGAAGCTGAAACCTGAAATTGACGACATCCTGGCGAACGGCATGGTGGAGGAGGCAAACCCCAAAGACGGTCCGGTAACTTTCCGCCAGAGAACCAATTTTGTTCACCGCAATAACAATAATACCGGGGGGTACCGGAACAACAATAACCGGAACCAGGCTCAACGCAACAACGGTGGCCCCATGAACAAAAATAAATTTAACAATAACCGCAAAAGACCACAATAAGGAGATATGGGTTCGTTCAGAATTACGGGTGGAAGAAAGCTGAAAGGAGAGATCATCCCCCAGGGCGCAAAGAATGAAGCTTTGCAGATTTTGTGTGCGGTACTCCTTTCCCGGGAATCTATTGTGATTCACAATATTCCGGATATTCGGGATGTGAACAAGCTTATAGAGCTTTTACAGGATATGGGCGTAGAAACCCGTAAGGTAGGCGAAGGTTCCGTGGAATTCAGGGCCGGAGGGGTAAATTTTGATTACTTTGAAAGCGACCAATACAAAAAGAAGGCGTCGGAGTTAAGGGGATCGGTCATGCTGCTTGGCCCCATGCTTGGCCGCTTCGGTAAGGGGAAAGCGCCCAAGCCGGGAGGTGATAAAATTGGCAGGAGACCTTTGGATGCCCACTTTACAGGCTTCAGGAAGCTCGGCGCCACGTTCTCTTATGACGCAGAAGATGCGTTTTATCATGTAGACGGAAGCGCCATGAAAGGTGCCTATATCTGGATGGAGGAAATTTCCGTTACCGGTACGGCCAACATGATCATGGCAGCTGTACTTACGTCGGGAACTACTACCATTTACAATGCGGCCTGCGAGCCTTACCTTCAGCAATTATGCAAAATGCTGAACCGCATGGGCGCACGCATCAGCGGGGTAGGATCGAACCTGCTGACCATACAGGGAGTTGATGAACTGGGCGGTTGCGAACATACGCTGCTGCCTGATATGATTGAGATTGGCAGTTTTATAGGATTGGCGGCCATGACCGAATCGGAAATTACCATTAAAAACTGCC
Source organism: Leadbetterella byssophila (assembly GCA_040394705.1). Lineage (GTDB taxonomy): Bacteria > Bacteroidota > Bacteroidia > Cytophagales > Spirosomataceae > Leadbetterella > Leadbetterella byssophila_B. The sequence goes on along the minus strand of JBEBRS010000011.1, from coordinate 1,746 downwards.
GGATTCCCGAGCTGGGAATTATTCCTGACGTTTTTAAAAAATTAGGTATAGTGATGGAATTCCGGGGCGACGACATCCATGTGCCGGCCCAGAAGAACTACCAGATCAGCAAGCTCATCGACGGTTCTATTCTCACCGTTTACGATGCGCCCTGGCCCGGGTTTACGCCGGACCTGATCTCTATTGTGCTGGTAACGGCTATACAGGCCAAGGGTACGGTGCTGATTCATCAGAAAATGTTCGAATCCCGGCTTTTCTTTACCGATAAGCTCATTGATATGGGGGCGCAGATCATTTTGTGTGACCCTCACCGCGCTACGGTAATCGGACTGAACCGTGAAAATAACCTGAGGGGAATTCGCATGAGTTCGCCGGATATACGGGCGGGAGTAGCGTTGCTCATTGCCGCGCTTTCCGCTGACGGAACCAGTATCATTGATAATATCGACCAGATCGACCGTGGATACCAGAATATCGACGGCCGTTTGAATGCACTTGGTGCAGATATTGTGCGGGTGTGAGGTTTGGCTATTAGACATTAGATGTTAGATATTAGACATTAGCTATTAGACATTAGATTTGAGATGCTTGAGAATTTCTAACTTCTAATTTCTAACTTCTAATATCTAACTTCTAATATCTAACTTCTAATTTCTAATATCTAACTTCTAACATCTAACATCCAACATTTATTTTAAATTTAAGACCTTAAAAAATTATATACTCATGATCTCAAGACGTAAATTTCTGGCTTCTTCAGCGATGACTACCGCTACGCTTGCGGCCACCTCAGCTTCCGGTTATTCCCGTATTGTGGGGGCGAACCAAAAAGTAAACATAGCCTGTATAGGTATTGGAAACCGGGGTGAGCAGATCATCGAAGATTTTGAAAAGACGGGCTTGGTCAATGTGGTTGCGCTTTGTGATGTAGATATGGGCGCACCCCACACTACCAAGATCATGAATAAGTTTCCGAATGCCAAGCGTTACCAGGACTTCCGTCAGATGCTGGACAAGTCGGGTAAAGAGTTTGATGCCGTGACCATCGCTATTCCTGACTTCGCACATTTTCCGGTAGTGATGGCTTGTATGCAGGCCGGTAAGCACGTGTATGTGGAAAAACCCATGTCGCGTACCTTCCATGAGGCTGAACTGATGATCCAAATGGCGTTGAAAAATCCAAAACTGGTCACTCAGGTCGGAAATCAGGGGCATTCTGAAGGGAATTACTTTCAGTTTAAAACCTGGATGGAAGCGGGAATCATTAAAGATGTGACGGCCATTACTGCCCACATGAATAATCCGCGGCGTTGGCATAAGCTGGATCCCAAAATGAAGCAATGGCCTGCTGGACAAGCGCTACCGGCCACAATGGACTGGGATACCTGGCTGACCACGGCCATGCCCAAAGAATACAACGAACTTTATCACAACGGCGAATGGCGCTGCTGGTTTGATTTCGGGATGGGCGCTCTGGGCGACTGGGGAGCACACCTGGTAGATACCGCACACGAGTTCCTTGATCTCGGACTGCCCTATGAGGTAAATCCGACCTATCTGGAAGGGCATAACGATTTCTTCTTTCCCATGTCGTCCACTCTGTTGTTCCGGTTCGGAGCAAGAAAAGGCATGCCGCCAGTAGATCTGACCTGGTACGACGGACTGAAGAACCTGCCTCCGCTACCCAAGGGCTATGGCGGGTCGGCCGCTACGGCCAATGTGCCGGGTACCAACCAGGGAGAAGTA
>JBEBRS010000010.1:0-35107 GCA_040394705.1 Leadbetterella byssophila | reverse complement strand
TCGTCCTGCGCCCGGAAAACGTATAATCATCATAACAGCATGAACTCTCTCGACTGGGCAGGGCGTTACGAGGGAACCCTCCCCGGGAAAACCGGCGGGGTGGTACTGGTGCTGAAAGAAGACCTGTCGTATGAAATGCTCCATGACGGGAAAAAGACGGAAGGCGGATTTGCGTGGGGTCCTGACGGAGGCCACATTGTGCTTCCGGAAGAATCGTTGTATTTATTTGTGGGAGAAAATTTTATGAAAGCCGTGACACGCAAAGGAAAAGAAATAGGGGCATACCGTCTCGAAAAGAAGGAAGATTTGGGCATAAAGGAGAAGTACTGGAAGCTGGTAGAGCTATACGGTCAGCCCGTCACCGTGAAAGAGGGAGCCCGTGAACCGCACCTGATTATCAAGCAGGAAGATGACCGCGTAATAGGCAATGGCGGCTGCAATGGGTTTAACGGAGCCTACGAGTTGAATGAAGCCACGGGACGAATCCGCTTTTCGAAAATTGCGGCCACGATGATGGCCTGTATGGAGGAGAATGTGGAAAGTGAGTTTTTTAAAGTGTTGGAACAGGTGGATAACTTCACTACAGACGGTAACTCCCTCAGCCTGAACAAAGCGAGGATGGCGCCTTTGGCCCGTTTTGAAGTGGTGTACCTGAGATAAGGGGGAGGTTCGGTTCTCTCGACTACGCTCGAACTGACAGGGGCGGTCGCTGTGTGTCAGTTCGAGCCGTGTCCGTTCGAGCGTAGTCGAGAACCGAGAACCGCGTTCTTCTATTGCAATTCTTTGGCGCCTTCCACAATCTCCGTCACTACGCCCGGATCAAGCAGGGTAGAGGTGTCGCCTATGTTATTGTATTCACCCTCGGCGATTTTCCTCAGGATTCTCCGCATAATCTTACCGGAACGGGTTTTCGGTAGTCCGGAAACAAACTGTATTTTGTCGGGTTTGGCAATGGGACCGATGATCCGGGACACGGTCATCAGGATGTCCCTTTTCATCATGGAGTCATGTTCCTGGGGTTCTTCACAGATGATAAACGCATGCACGCCCTGCCCTTTCACCTCGTGGGGGTATCCCACCACGGCCGATTCCACCACACCGGTGTGGCTGTTGATGGCGTTTTCCACTTCGGCGGTACCGATGCGGTGACCCGATACGTTCAGTACGTCATCTACCCGCCCGGTGATGCGGTAATAGCCGTTTTCATCTCTGAGGCAGCCGTCGCCGGTAAAGTATTTTCCCGGGAAGGTGGCAAAGTAAGTGCTTTTGCATCTTTCATGGTCGCCCCAGGTAGTACGGATGATGGACGGCCAGGGGTAAGTGATGCAAAGGTTGCCGTTCACCCCGTTTCCTTCAATGGTTTTACCGTTTTCGTCTACCAGTTCCAGCTGTACGCCGGGAAGGGGTAAGGTGGCGAAAGAAGGTTTGGTTTTGGTAATTCCAGCGAGGGGAGAAATCATAATTCCGCCGGTTTCGGTTTGCCACCAGGTGTCTACAATGGGGCATTTCTTTTTCCCGATATGCTCATCGTACCAATGCCAGGCCTCTTCATTGATAGGCTCTCCCACAGACCCCAGCACTTTCAGGGAGCTCAGGTCTTTTCCTTTCAGATAATCGGTACCGAAGCCCATCAGAGACCGGATGGCCGTAGGGGCGGTATACAAAATATTTACTTTGTGGCGGTCTACCACATCCCAGAGGCGGCCTGCATCCGGATAAGTAGGAACACCTTCAAACATCACGGTGATGGCACCCGCCAAAAGGGGGCCGTAAACCAGGTAAGAGTGGCCCGTGATCCAGCCCACATCGGCAGTGCAGAAGAAAACATCACCGGGTTCATACTGGAACACATTTTCAAAGGTGTAGGAGGTGTACACCATGTAGCCGCCACAGGTATGTACCACCCCTTTCGGCTTGCCGGTAGAGCCAGAGGTATACAGGATAAACAGGGGATCTTCCGAGTCCATTTCTTCGGCCGGACATTCGGCTTCCACGTGTTTCACTTCCGATTCCCACCAGTAATCTCTTCCTTTGATCATGGATACCGGCGTACGGGTGTGGGTGGCTACAATGACTTTTTTTACGCTCGGACAAGCTACAAGCGCATCATCCACGGTCTCTTTCATCGGGATATGTTTAGCCCCTCTTACCGAACCGTCCGTGGTGATCACCAGCTCACACTGAGAATCATTGATGCGGTCAGAGATAGACTGGGCCGAGAAACCGCCAAAGATAACGGAATGGATGGCGCCGATCCGTGCGCAGGCCAAAACGGCTACGGCCAGTTCGGGAATCATAGGCATATAAATGCAGACGCGGTCGCCCTTGGTTACACCGTGTTTTTTCAGCACATTGGCAAAACGGCATACCCGGTCAAGCAATACCTTATACGTAATTACTTCCGGCTCATCTTCCGGGTCGTTGGGTTCCCAGATCAGGGCGGGATGATGCGGTTTGCTTTCGGCGTGGCGGTCGAGGCAGTTTTCCGTGATATTGAGTTTTCCGTTCCGGAACCATTTTACGTCGTAGTCCTCAAAGCTCCAGTCGAGTACTTTGGTCCAGGGCTTCTTCCACCGGAACTCCTGGGCGATAGCCGCCCAGAAAATTTTTGGATCTTCGATGCTCTCTTTATAGGCTTGGTGGTAGTCTTCAATTGTTCTTATTCTCATTTCACTTAAGGTTAATATGTAAATGGGGTGTTAGATTCTCTCTGCTTACAGGAAATTATCTACTTCCTTATAGGCATTGATCAGGGCCTTTTCCCCTTCGATACCCTTTCCGAAGTTGCCATGCTCCATCCCGAAAATGAAGTCTTTTTTGGCTTCTTTCGCTTTTTGATAGATATGTTTAAAGACATTTTTATAATTGATTTCGCCGGTGGTCGGCTCTCTTCTCCCCGGTTCGTCGCCGATCTGGAAATAGCCGATTTCCTCCCAGGCCCAGTTGATATGCTGAATCAGGCGGCCTTCGTTTTTTTGCATGTGGTAGATGTCAAAAAGAATTTTACAGCTGGGGCTGCCTACCGCTTTGCAGATCATATAACTCTGGTCGGAGTACCTCAGGAAGAGATCCGGGTTGTCGCTCAAAGGCTCCATCACCATCACCAGTCCGTGGGGTTCAAAAATTTCCACTGCTTTTTTATAGGCTTCTATTACATTACCGGTTTGGATGCCAAGGGGGAGCTCCCGGGCGAAATATCCGGGTACAACGGTCATGTATTTCCCGTTTACTCTTTTGGCTACTTCCACGGCTTCCCGGCATCTTTTCAGGAAAGCTTCTTCAAATTCCTTTTTTCCGGTGGTAAGGGAAGTTTTCCAGTTGTCGCCCGCGTCAATCACAAATACGCCCATGTCCATCCCGTGTTTGGCGAGGCGTTCCCCGATTTTTTTCTGGAGGTCTGGGGTGCGGTCCATCATGCCGTTGTCTTCAAAAGACCGGAAGCCGTTGGCCGCCATAAAGTCGATCTGTGCAAGATGATCGGCACCGGCAGACTCTTTGAACATGCCGAAGTGGGGCGCGTAGCTCAAATTGAAATTATATTTTTCCGGGGTCTCATTTTGGGCGAAGGACGTGAAAGGTAGGGTGCCAGCACCTAGTAATGAGGCGGTTGAGATCGTGCTTTTCAGGAATGAACGTCGGGAATTCATACTTAATTCGTTTAGGTTTTCTTTTTATTTAGGTGAAGTAATAAAAAAATATTGAAAATTTTAATCTTATTCTTGTTTAAGTTCTATCTTTGTCGCACTATTTAACCTTAAATGCTATTTAGGAAAGTCTCCCAGGTAAAAGAATCCGGGAGGCTTTTCTTATTTTACGGCTATAGCGGATATTTCCACGTTGACATCACGGGGCAGGCGGGCTACCTGTACGGTTTCCCTGGCCGGTGGGTTTTCTACAAAGAAGGTGCCGTAAACTTCGTTCACGATAGTAAAGTCATCCATGTTTTTGAGGAAAATACCGCATTTCACCACATGGGAGTAATCCATTCCGGCTTCTGCCAGGATATGCCCGAGGTTTTCCATGATTCTCCGGGTCTCTGCGGCGATATCGTTCTGGGGAGCGAGGTCGAGGGCGATCTGACCGGAGATAAACAACGTGTTGCCTGCCAGGATGGCCTGGGAGTACGGGCCTATAGCGGCCGGTGCTTTTTCGGTAAAAATTACTTTTTTCATTGGGTATATGTTTTTAGCAATGAGCTTTGCGCTGCGAGCTTTGCGCATTTGGTCTGGAGGGCAAACCGCATGGGGTGTCGCTTCCTTAAAGCTCATAGCTCACGGCTCAAAGCTGTAAAAATAACGGGTTCACGGCACATATCCGTAATTTAATTGTCAGAAGAATGATTAGTCCCTAACTTTGCTCCTATAAACGAATAAAATGTATGCATAACGCGATATTTAATATTCCGCGGCCGGTGAATGAACCTGTGCTGGGGTATGCGCCGGGAAGCAGGGAGAAAGCGGCCCTGGAAGCGGCTTTGAAAGAGGCACGTAGCCAACAGGTGGAAGTGCCCATGTACATTGGAGAACGTACGGTACATACGGAAAAGAAGATCCGTCTGTCTCCTCCGCATGATCATCAGCACGTGCTGGGGTACGCTTCAGAAGGAACGGCGGAACATGTGCAGCAGGCTATAGAGGCGGCTTTGGCGGCCAGGGGAGCCTGGGCGGCTTTGCCCTGGAGTGAGCGGGCAGCGGTTTTTCTGAAAGCAGCCGATCTTCTGGCCGGTCCTTACCGCTGGAAGATGAATGCGGCCACTATGCTGGGCCAGTCGAAGAACGCCTTCCAGGCGGAGATTGACTCGGCGTGTGAGCTGATCGACTTCCTGCGATTTAATGCGGCCTTTTATGAGGAGATTATGCAGGAACAGCCTGTTTCGTCTCCCGGTGTATGGAACAAAATGGAATACCGTCCGTTGGAAGGTTTCGTGTTTGCCCTGACGCCATTTAACTTTACGGCCATTGCGGGTAATCTGCCGGCCTCTGCGGCCCTGATGGGGAACGTGGTGGTATGGAAGCCTTCGAATACCCAGATCTACTCGGCCCGTGTGATCATGGAGATTTTCCGGGAAGCCGGTCTTCCTGACGGGGTGATCAACCTGGTGTATGTAGACGGACCTACCGCCGGAGACGTGATCTTCCGTCATCCCGACTTTGCAGGTATCCACTTTACAGGAAGTACGGGGGTATTCCAGAATATCTGGAAAACCATTGGTGAAAATATTCACGTGTATAAATCGTACCCGAGGATTGTGGGGGAGACGGGCGGTAAGGATTTCGTGGTGGCGCATAGGTCGGCCGATGCGAAGGCGGTGGCAGTGGGACTGGTGCGCGGAGCGTTTGAATACCAGGGCCAGAAGTGTTCGGCGGCGTCCAGGGCCTATATTCCTTCCAATATCTGGGAAGAAGTAAAAGGCTATGTACTGGAGGACCTGGCCACGATAAAGACCGGACCCACCGAAGATTTTTCCAATTTTGTGAATGCAGTAATTGATGAGAAAGCCTTTGATAAGATTTCAGGGTACATCACCCGTGCGCAAGAACATAAAGACGCTGAAATTATCGCGGGCGGCCAGTTTGATAAATCAAAAGGGTATTTCATTCCACCTACCGTCATCCTGACTACCGACCCTCAGTATGAGAGCATGCAGGAAGAGATTTTCGGTCCTGTACTCACCGTATACGTGTACGATGAGCACAAGTGGGAAGAGACCCTCAAGCTGGTAGACAGTACTTCGCCTTATGCACTGACGGGTGCTATTTTCGCGCGGGACCGCTACGCCATCAGCCAGGCCACTCAGTTACTGGAAAATTCGGCGGGTAACTTTTATGTAAACGACAAACCTACCGGTGCCGTAGTAGGCCAGCAGCCTTTCGGCGGGGCCAGGGCGTCCGGTACAAACGATAAGGCCGGTTCTAAATTGAACCTGCTGCGTTGGGTAAACGCACGCACCATTAAAGAAACATTTGTTTCACCGGTAGATTACCGGTATCCGTTTTTGGGATAATGTGGGATCGGGGGTGTTGCATGCAACGCCCCTACTCAAAAATACCCCTACCGCCGTATAGTCTGACTCGTGAACGTACTTTCGAAAATCTTATCGGCATTCCCTGTTTCAAAACCCTCCCTGCGGTGTTCGCGCTTTATTTCATCCGGTTTCAGGTGCGCAAATTCCGGCAAAACCCTGCGTTCGGCAAATTCCACGTAACTTCCCGAAATGGTATGGACGTCATGCTCGGCAAAGGGCGCTTGTATCATTTCAGCGACTGTAGAACTTTGGAGGAGGCCACCGTCAGGACTCACCTTGATTTTTCCTCCTGAGTTGTTCAGGTGAATCCCCTGTTCTTCAAGAAAGGCGTTGAATTGCTCTACAGTGTTGTAGCCCGCTTTCAGATTATGTACTGAAATCGTATAATGGTTGAGATAATACCGGTTATAAATCACCCAAGCAGCGTACTCACTTTCTTTTAGCAGGCTTTGGTAGTCGGCCCAGGTAGGCGTTCTCCACAAGGGTTTGTGCAGGAAATGGTCAATGGCTTTTCCGTCTTCCAGGTCGAGGTCATCCACCGGGTCGGAGGTGACTTCGTCTGTGTAGGAACGGATAATCTTCTGAGTCGATTCACTCAGGTCGTTGACCCGCAATTCGCTCACAAAGATCCGCGGGAAGTGAGGTTGGGGCGGAGCAAACCAGTAGGCGTCCAGCTTCTTTCCTTCGAAATAAAAATAATCCATTTTGCGGTAGCCGAGGGCCAGGAAAATTTTTTCAAAGGAAGCTATGCCCAGGTGTTCCACGCCCATGGTACGGAAAGCAACGTGATCGTTTTCAATCTCGTCTTCCTTTCCGATAATTCCTTCCGAAATCATAGCCCGGGTAATCTTTTTAACATCCGGCACGCGTTCTGAGTACCGTTTCATCAGGCCTTCAAGAACTACTTCCAGGGTAAGTGTACTGTTTTTCATAATGTATGTTAGTAGCTATTAACTATCAGCTTGCACTTACATACTGATAGCTGACGGCTGATAGCTAATTGCCATTTAATGTTGGTAAAATTTTCCGTTCTCTGTATTTAAGAAGTCTTCGAAATTGATTTCTTCCTGTTTGATGAAGCCTTTCTGAGGGAGCTTTTTATCGGCTACCATTTCCACTACGGCAGCTATTGAGGCGGCGGTGGTCCAGGAAATGGCCCTCCACTGCTGCCCGTCGATTTCTACGGGGTAGTAGGCCTGATAGAATTCTTCCCGCGCTATTTCATTCCCTTTCCAGCCTTCTACTACTGCGTAAACATAGACCACATCTTCCTGTACCGGGGGTTTGGCTTCGGTCAGAATTTGCTCGGTAAGTTCTCTTTTTTCTTTGAGGATAAGTTCATAAAGCAGGAATTTCATCAGTTTGGCATGGCCGGGATACCGGATGGTTTTGTAGTTCAGGGTATCTACTTTCCCCGCGTAGGTGTCGCACATCGTCCCCAGTCCGCCCGAGGTGCTGAAAGCCTCAAATTCATTTCCTTCTATCTGGATATACTCCAGGCCATCCAGCGAGGGCACCATTTTTTTTACGCCGTTATGAATGACTTCGGCATCGTTAAGGTACTCGTTGATTACACCGGCGGGCGACCAGGTGAAGGAGTACCCCAGCAATCCGTTCGGGTAACGCGGGAGCGCGCCTACACGCAGTTCTATGTCGCGCAGGCGGGTAAACCTTTTGGTCAGGTGGGCGCCTACAATACCGATCAACCCCGGGGCAAGCCCACATTGGGGTGCCATCACCGCGGTGGATGTCCTGGCCAGTTCCATAATCACGTTGGTGGTAGGCACATCCTCGGTAAGATCGAAATAATGGATCCCGTTTTTATGCGCAGTTTTCGCAATATTCAGGTTCAGGTTGTACGGCATGGCGGAGACCACAGCGTCAAAACCCGGCAGTGCTTTTTCCAGGAAGTGAAGGTCAGATACATCGCCTTGTATCACTTTAAAGGGTAGAGGGGTAACGGGTTTGCGTTTGTCCATTCCCGTTACGGTGAATCGTTTGGAAAGTAAGATGCCCACCAGTGAGCCTACTTTACCCATGCCAATGACAAGTACATTTTTCATGCGTATAAAATTTAGTTATTTGCTTTCAGCCGGGGGAAATCCCTATTTGCTGTCCACTTTATGATTTGTATATGTAGGCGGAATGCTTCGCCGCAAAACTTTGGCTTGTACACAGCGCATACCGTCTTAGAAAATAATAGATTCTTATGCTTGAGGCATAAAAAGAGAAGATTCAGGATCTGTCAGCGGAGATCGGGAACGAACGAACAGGCGCTACGTAAATAGGCCAGCCGTGCAAGGAAATATTTAAGGTCTTTAAACAAAGCTGAATAAGGTTGTCATTTTCAAAGATACGACAACGCGACGGGAAAGACAAACTTAGAGGCAGCGTTTATTTCAGCACAGTAGCGCCAAGGAGAGCCCGCCGGTAGATACTTTCCCTTTTTTTGCCGCATTCCGGCGAGGAATAGTCTTCGGTGAGGATTTTGGAGGCGTGTTCCGTAAACATGTTTTGTAACTCAGCATTGTTCAGCAGTTGATGAGTAGCCACAATGAAATCGGAGGCGCTGTCAGCAATCTTACAGTTTATATCGTTTACCATGGGCAGTCCTTCGGCCCCTACCGACGTACTTACCACGGGTACGTGGTAGGAAACGCCCTCCAGTATTTTCATACGCATTCCGCTGCCGATCCGAAGGGGCACAATCATTACGGAGCCTCTCATAACCGTTTCGAGGTCGGGTACAAAGCCTTCAAAGGACACGTTTTCGTAGCCGTCGAACCACTTTTTTTTCTCTTCCGACCAGCGTCCGACTACACTCAGTTTTACGCCGGGATTGAGCCGCTGGATTTCCCCCCAGCAGTTGCTCAGGAACCAGTCGATGCCGTCGAGGTTGGGATAGTGTTGGTCCGGACCCAGGAAAATAAGGCGGTTTTCCGATACGAAGGGCTGGTTGATCTCGTGTTCAAACATCACCATCGGAAGGGGGGATACCTCCAGTTTATCTTTGCTCACCCCGTCTTCCAGTAAAATCTGCTTGTCGGTCTCCGTCAGGCACACCACCTTGTCAAACCGGTTAATGAGACCGATCTCCAGTATCCGCGTGTTTTGAATTTTCCAGTCGTCTGCGGCCCGGTGTTGAGGAAGAGTGGCTTTTTCCAGCATCATCCGTTTGTAGCGAATCTCGTGGTGGACAAATATTTTAGGAATTTGGGGGGGGATAAAATGAACGAGGGGGGCGATATCGATAAAATCGATCTGCACCAGGTCAAAAATCCCCAACAGTATTTCTCCCTGGAACACGTTCAGTAAATCTTCAAAGTAGTAGTTGACCAGGTTGGAGGTGTGCAGTTGCATTTCCTGCTCCATCACCTGCTCCTGGGTGAGCTTTTGTTTCCTTCCCGTAATGTTTTTCAGGAAGTTGACAATCATGCCGTCTTTGGGTATTCCGGGCGACTGACTAAAGGTTTTTATGTTTACATCCGGCCAGAGTTTTTTTAACTCACTCAGATGGGTTTCCGTACTTTCCGGTACTATGAGGGTAACGGTATTGTTTTCCCGCAGCGAGTCTACCATGCGGAAGGTGCCGCTTTTTCCGCCATCGTTGATGGGGTAGGGGAATACTAAGGTAGCGAGCAGGATATTCATAACACTTATACCGGTAATTTTTCAAAAAAATGATAGACCCGGAAGGAGACTCCTGTCAATACTTTTTTAAGGATGCTCTTAGACGGGGCCGGCGGTACGGGTTTCAGGTAAAAACATCGAATGGTCTTGAAATAATCGTGGCCGTTGGTTTTTAGCTGGAGCCGGTAATTCGTAAAAAGTCCGGTGAGTTCAGGGCGGTTGTTCAGATCGTAACGGTCTTGCCATCTTGAAATATTCACCGGGTCGCTGATGTTAATGCCGCTATAGTGGTAAAACACGAGGGGCACTCCGTTGGCGGTATATTTTCCGTTTTCGAAGGCGACTGTTCGCTCATGCAGGTTCCAGTACGAAATATTGTACCCCGGATATTTGTCGATTTTCACCCCTTCATAATATAAAGGAACCATGTTGCAATACAACTGATCCACAAACATTCCGTTTTGGATGTCCATATAGCATTCTGTTCTCAACTTTGTCATCCACCAATGTAAGAATTTATACGTTTCCTCCGATCGTTTAACGGCTAAAAATCCTAAATTATATATTCCGTTAACGAACATTTGTTGTTCGGTACGGCTTTTATTATCGAAAATCGGGCTATAAAAATGCGGGGTAAGGATGATATTGTGCGTGTCCAGTCCTTCTTCAATGCCCGTCAGGCGGTCAAAGATTTCAATATCGGGGTCGAAATAAATGACGCGTTCAATATCGGGTCTGGAGTTAAAGAAATAGTGGAAGTAGAAGGGTTTTACGGCCGTATTCAGTTCCGTAATATCGTAGCGTTCCGTCATCTCGTCAAATCCTTCTATCCCCAGGCTATGTACTTCGAGGAGGTTGAGGCCGGCGAGTCTGGCAGTATCTACCCCGCTGCCTTCAATGCGGTCACAGAGGCCGATTACAAACTCATAATCCGGGTTGGTTTTGCGGATGGAGTCGGCCAGAATCTTTGCCTGGGCCAGGTAGTTGATGGAGCAGATGGTAAACGCGAACTTTTGAGCCATAGAATACGATAAAGAGGACAAAAATACGACCGGAATTCTGAATAAGCAATTCTCTCATTTTTTAATCAGGATTCAGTACTTTCTTATCTGGAGTTCAGTAGAATGAAAAAAAGTGTACGGAACTTTGTTCTATCAAAGCCGGCCGCTGGATTGCGAGAGGCTCTCTCACTCAAAGAAAAAGAGGGAATGTGTCTGTTCCACAGGCATTAAGGGACGAAAAGAAACCGCTCAAGTCCATTTAACGGAGCACAAACAACTTTTTAACAATGAAAAAAATCATTTTTTCCCTGGCTTTAATGCTGACTGCAACTTTTACTTTCGCCAATACGGTGGAAGGGTATTCCGGACAATCCGATGAGTATGAAATGGCAGACGCTTTGGTTTCGGCGGAAGGGTACACTCTTGGCGATGAACCTGAAGCGCTGGTGTTTGACTGCACCATCAAAGGTACCATTACCATTATCTTCCCGGACGGCACCAGGTACACCGTGGAAAATGCGACAATTACGTTTGTCGGGGTATCCTGTGGCAAGTTGCTGAAAGAACTGATGTCCTGATCAAGACGTAAACGTATATAAGCATGAAAACACTTGTAATCGTAGTCTTAATAAGCCTGTTCGGGAATTTTTCCGGGGTGCAGGCGCGCGAAGGAATCCTGAAGCCACAAACAGAGATCTATTCGTCTGCAAAAGATATTCGTACCCAAGCGGCAGTCGTCGACTGCACGGTGCGGGTGAACTTTACGACAGACGAGGGTACGCGCATAGAAGGAGAACTGACCTTTGTGGATATTCCCTGGTGGGAGTGCGCCGCTATCAAAGTGGGTAACTTCTTAAGCAAAATCTTTTGATCCACTCACTTCCGCTCCTATCTGGGGGGCGGAAGTTTAATCCATCCTAACGCATGAAAAAAATCATATTCACACTGTGGATCGCCAGCCTGGCACAGGCTGCCTTTGCACAAATACAAGGGCAGGTGATTTACGAACGTATACTCACCTTCGGCGAGGTATCTAAAAGTACTTTTCGCCTGTATTTCAACCCGGAAAGATCCGCTTTTGTCGAGCAGAATCCTTTACCGGCAGAGCAGCGGGTCGAGCATTCCGGTTCGGAAGAAATGCTCGAATTCAATATCCGCCTGGGATCGGGACTGCCGTATGCGGTGTTTACCGACTTCCCTCAAAAGGTGATCCGCAGCCGCACCACCGGTTCGGGAAACAAAACCATTGTGGTCAGAGAAGACCTTTCCCAAATAGCCTGGAAGATTGGAGAAGAGAATAAAACCATTGGTAGTTTCGTGTGCAGAAAAGCACGGGGGAGTTTCCGGGGCAGGACCTACACGGCCTGGTTTGCTTCGGATGTGGCTACCCAAAGCGGTCCTTGGAAGTTCAATGGTCTTCCGGGGCTGATTCTCGAAATCTACGATGACAAAGGAGAGGTGTATTTCGGCGCCAGATCCGTCAAAATACCGGCTGATTTTCAAAGTAATGAATTAGTGCTTTCCGAAGAGGGTTACAAGGTCCTTTCTTTAGAGGAGTATGTCAGGGAGAAGGAGGGGCAGGTGAATGAGGTGCTGGCCGCTCTCCAGGCCAAACTACCTCGGGGATCATCCATAAATTTCTCACAACAAAGTGTAAGTGCCATTGAAACGGAATTTGAGTTTGAGAAGAAGTAGCCTGCTTCTGTGGAGCTTACTGTGGTCTTTCTCCCAGGAGGTCGTGGGGCAGGGAAGTGTTTTCGGTACAGTCAGCAACAGGGAAGGAGACCGCCTCCCGAACGCAGGTATCATTTTGACTGGAGTAACAGACCGTACGTGGGTGAAGTACGGGTATTCGGGCCCGGGCGGACAGTTTCGCTTTGAGGGCTTGCCTCCTGCTGTATATACCCTGGAGGTTTCCTGTATGGGATACGAAAAACAAAGCCTGACGGTAGATTCCAAAGAGAAGGACGAGATCCACCTGGTGCTGGAGCGAAAAACGGTCGCATTAAACGAAGTCATCGTCCTGCCTGAACAGCCGGTGAAGATAGGGGAAGATACCATAACCGTTTTGACCGATTACTTTACCAATGGTACAGAACAGAACATAGAAGAGTTGTTAAGGAAGATTCCCGGAGTCCGGGTGGAAGAGGACGGTACCATAAAAGTGGGTAATCAGGAGGTGGAGAAAGTGATGGTAGAAGGAGATGATTTCTTTGAAAAGGGGTACAAGTTATTGACCCAAAATATGGCTGCCTACCCGGTCAATAAAGTAGAAATTTACCAGAATTACTCCCGGAATAAGCACCTGAAAGGAATAGAGAACAGCACTAAGGTGGCGTTGAACCTGAGTCTTCGTGAGGAAGTGAAAAGGATGTGGTTTGGGAATGGACAACTGGGTTATGGGGGAGAGCGTTACCAGGTCAAAGCAAACGTGATGAACTTTGGTAAGAAGAGTAAGTATTATTTTTTGACTCACCTTAATAACCTGGGAGAAAAGGTGACCGGTGAACCGGGGGCGATGGACGGTGAAGACGATGCCTTTGTAAACGGGAGCAATCTCCCGGTGCGGATGGTAGGCTCCCTGTCCATAGCTCCCCCCAATCTCAAAAAACAAAGAATTACCTTCAATCATGGGGGCCTGCTTTCTCTTAACAGCATTTTTGCACTTTCCGATAAAGTGAAAGTCAAAACCTTGGGGCTGCTGCATGCGGACCGGAACCGATCGTACAGAAGTACGTATTCTTCTGTAGCAGCGGGTGGCGTTTCTTTTGAAAATATGGAAAGTTTTCAGGGGCTAGACACCCAATGGAGGGGCTTCGGAAACGCGGAGCTTACGTATGATATTTCTCCTTCCAGCACACTGCTTTATACCGCAAAGGTGGATAATACCACAGGGAGGCACCGGAATGCGATGGAATTTAATGCCATTCCCGTAAATGAGCGGCTTCGGGAAGAAACGTATACGGGCGAACATTACCTCCATTTTACCCGAAAAATCAAAGAGAATAAAGCACTGGTCTTAACCGGTAACTATTTTCAGACCCGAACACCCCAGGAGTACCAACTGGAACCGTTTATTTACAGGGACTTGTTCTTGGGGAACGGAGACAAGGTTCATCAGGCAGTTACCCATGGCCTGGAAGCGATGAAAGTGGAGGGAATTCTCATGGACCGCAAAAAAAGCGGTGACTTATGGGAATTACGGTGGGGCGGACAGTGGCGGAAAGAAAGACTGACAAGTAGTTATCAACCGGGAGTCGATGGAAATGAGTCTCTTTTGACCAATGACCGGGTTTCTCTTTCCACAGATTTCTATGCCGCTATGAAATACCTGAAAAAATGGGGACGACTTCAATGGCTTACCCAGGCTGACCTTCACCGATGGTCGAACGGTAGGATGAATACTCGCTTTTTTATGGTGCCGAGGCTGGGAATCACGTATGATCTGAATAAGCATCGCCGGATACAATCGTCCTACACCTACGGTAGTCTGAGCCCGGGCATCCAGGAAGTGTATTCGAATTACATACATACCGGTTTTCGTACCTTTTCAAAAGGAACGGAAAAATTTGAATTATTAAATACGTCTACCGCTCTCCTTAACTATTCTATGGGAAACTGGGGAAGCAGGCTTTTCCTGAATACCTTCCTGGTGTATGTCCGCGATCATCAGTTCTTGACTACACATACCGCATTATCACCGGACTATTCCGTTAGTGAAAAAATAAGAGCTTCGGGCAGAGAAGCGTGGACGATGCACGCTTCCGCAGATCGGTTTTTTTCTGCGCTAAAGTCTAACCTGAAATTAACCTTAAGTGGGTCTCAGGCAGATTTTAAGAATAAAATAAACGGATCAGCATTCCGAAAGGTGGCTGTGGCGAATTGGTTTTACGGATGGGAAAACCGCTCTGCTTTTCATTCCTTTTTTAATTATCATCTCGGTTCAAAATGGATATACAGCCGTGTGCGCACCGAAACCGCTCATTCCTATAGTGACCGTACTTCCTTTCTGGACCTGGAGTTCAGGGCAAACCGGCAATGGCATATTAAAGCACAAGGGGAGCGCTACTATTTTGGAAGATCTTCGGACGTGTATTACTTCGTTGACCTCGAAACGAAGTATGATCTTCCCCAACAAAGGTGGGTTCTGTATGTTTCGGGTAATAACTTGTTTAATACGAAAGTTTTCCGCAACTACATCGTTTCGGATATTGGCATAGCGCATACGGAGTACCGTCTTCAACCCCGGCTTTTGCTTGTGAAGGCGGAGTACAGGTTCTGATTGCTTTGTGCTAATTAGTTAGAACCAGAGGGAGATATTGTAAAGCCAAAAGAGATATTCGTGCAATTTTGAATTGTTTTGTTAATTATGGAACAGGAAAACACAGAAAACCAAGCTAAAGAGAGAGGGCCTAGGGGTACGACGGCGGAGTCTGAAAGCAAGGCAACCCGGACCCAAAATGCGGGGACTGAACCTGAAAATAGGTCAGGTGAGTTTGAGGGTGCAGTAAACGAACCCGCAATAAAGTATGGGGAAATCACTTCTTTAGACCAACTTGACCTTTCTAAGCGATATTCGTATGCCGACTATTTCCTGTGGAAGTTCCGCGAGCGGGTAGAACTTTTCAGAGGATTTATTCATAAAATGAGTCCGGCGCCCAGTTCCCGGCATCAGATCGTATGCGGTAATTTATTTCTCCAATATGGTAATTTCTTTTTTAATAAAACCTGCAAAGTTTTTGCCGCACCGTTCGATGTACGTTTGCCGGATTCCAGGAAGCAAGAAGGAGATGAGCAGGTATTTACTGTGGTTCAGCCGGATATATGCGTGATTTGTAATTCGGAAAAAATAGATGATCGCGGATGTATCGGTGCTCCCGACCTGGTCATAGAAATACTTTCGCCCGGTAATACCCAAAACGAAATGGGCATCAAATTTGACCTCTACGAAGAAAGCGGCGTAAAAGAATACTGGCTGGTAGAACCGCAAGAGAGGGTTATTATCGTCTATGTCCTGAAAGGCGGGAAGTATGTCCGTCATAAACCGTTTACAGAAGAAGATGAGATCAGGTGTACCCTGTTTCCCGCTTTAAAGTTTAAGGTAGGGGAGATTTTTGAGTGAGGAGTGTGATGCCCTGCGCACCGCAGTTTGTATTGATAAAATCTTGAAGAGAACCGTATTTAACCGGATACCTTGGATAGGTATAACGCAGTACTTCTATCCGTCGTACTTTACCATAATCTTTAGGGAGGGTATGGTCAGTACGTTCCGGTTTCCCGGAAATACAGATGCAAAAAAGAATTTTTTCAACTGTTTTTCATGCGGATTCTCCATTCTGTCGGGAGGTAATTGTTGACGCGGTCACCCATTGCTTTTGCCCATCCCAAAGTTAAATTCCGATAGGTAATAAGGGCCCAGCCCTTGCTTCCCGGGGGTATCGCAAAGGGTTCTTTTTTTAAATAGAGCAAGGCCTCTTTTTCAGAGAGATCTATACGGGGGATGTTTGCTGAAGTAATTCCCGACAATGCGAGCGCATGGGAGGGGACAAAATCATGGCCTTTAAAATGGCCGAGTTCCAGTCCAGACGACCGCTTCTGCAATGCCCGCAGTACAGATCCGGTTTCGTTTAGCAGGTTTTGTGGTATAGCGACTACGACTCCGTCATTTTTCAGAAAATACTCAAACTGATCTGCTTGAACCCATTGGGCCATTTGTTCCGCTTGCCTGCGGGGAAGACGGGGAATGGGAGGCTTTCCGCTGACGAAACGTTCATCCCGACTTTTGTTACGGAAGGCGGACACATAGAAGCCCTCTCCTTTCACGAGATGGGGGAAAAATTGGAGGCCTGGATTTCCCTGTACTATTCCCCATGTTTCGGGCACATTGATTTCTATCGATTCAAAATCCAGGGTACGGGTAAGCCAATGCGCATTTTCCTGGTTTTCCCGTGCATTGTACGTACAGGTAGAGTAAATTAAGAGTCCACCGGGCGCTACCAACATAGCTGCCGCACTCAGAATGCGCTTTTGCCGGCCTGAGCAGACCGCCACGTTTTCCTCGGACCATTCCTGGATTGCTTCGGGTGTTTTCCGGAACATTCCTTCTCCTGAACAGGGGGCGTCTACCAGTACGATGTCAAAAAAACCTTCGAGGTCTGCAAATGTCTCCGGGTCCTGGTTAACCGTGATTACATTAGGGAAGCCCCATTTGCATAGGTTTTCTTTCAGGATGTTCACGCGGCTTTTGATGACCTCGTTGGCCACCAGGAGGTCTCCTGCCGATAAAAGAGAAGCCAGATGGGTGGTTTTTCCTCCGGGCGCAGCACACAGGTCGAGTACTTTTAAGGTTTTTCCTTCGGGCGCATGGTTTTTGAAAATATGTTCAATGATCATGGAGGAGGCTTCCTGTACATAGTAGGCACCGGCATGGAAAGCGGGATCAAGTGTAAATACCGGGCGGTTCTCCAGGTAATAGCCATGGGACGTCCACGGCACCCGCTCTCCCAATGGGAACAGGGGTTCAACAGGCTTGGCGGGATTTAAGCGAAGGCTCACGGGTGCATCCCTTTCAAGCGCTTCTTCAAAATCATTGTAGGTGGTACCTAAAATGGTTTTCAGATGGTCAGAGAATTTTTCGGGCAGCTGCATTTTTTGGTTGGTTTAATCGAAAAATCACTCTTTAAGTCCACTCATCAGTACAATGGGTCGCTGAAGAGCAAGGTTGTTGGGATAGGAGATAATTAATCCTTCATCTGTTTCGATATGGATATTAAAGGATGTAATGTCGCGTACTTTGCCCTCCACAGAATCGTCTTTGTCCATAATCCGTATCCTGGAACCTATCTTGAAAGGAGAATTGAAAAATAAGATGATAGAAGCCGTGACATTGCTGATGATAGACCATTGCGCGAACAGGGCCACACCGACCACCGCGAAAAAGGATGCGAAATAAACGGAGAGACCTTTCACGGATATATCCCAAACGATTCCCAGGACGATAAAGAGTAGAATAGCCAGGGTAAAATTAAAAAATTTATTGGCGTATACCCGTTGGGAATTATCCAGCTCATATTTTGCGGCATGCTTCCGGATGATCATGCGGGAAATTTCCCGGGCCGCAAAAAGTACGAGGAAAGAAACTACACTCAGGCCGATTTTGATATACAACTCTTCTGTTTTGAGCATAAATATGATTGATTTATTTATCCTGCTTTTAAGGCGTGTTTTTGAGGGATCAGGTGGCTGAACAAAGGGTTATGATGGATCATATACAATTTTGCGCAGGCCATGGCATCCGAGAGTGCGTTATGGTGGCATAAGTCGATACCGTACAGCTTGGAACATGCGGCCAGGTTAACTTTGGGAAGCCCTTTTCTACGATAGATATTGACGGTACAATCCCATTTTTTGGGAAGCCTGAGTTCTTCAAAGTTTAATCCGGAACTGTGCATGGTATGATACAGGATATCGCGGTCGAATGAAGCATTATGGGCTACCATCTTCTTCCCTGTCAGGATAGACTTCAGCTTGGGGTAAATTTCGGAAAAAGTGGGGGCTTCGACGGTGTCCTTTGCCCGGATACCGTGTACACGTGAATTGTAAAAATTATACTCGTTATTAGGGGGCTGGATAAGGCTGTAATACTCCTCGATAATGTCGAGACCTCTGACCCAAACTACACCAACGGCACAGGCGCTGTCTTTCTGTGCCGTAGCCGTTTCAAAATCTATTGCTACAAATTCCACACTATCTCAGTTTTCTTTCCCAGTGTTCCGCTTCTCTTTGCCGGTTGATCTTCCCTGATTGAAGAAATGCTTTCAATTGGGGATGCATATCTCCTTTGGAGGTCAGATGCCATTGGCCGCAATCCTCACAGCAGTACACGGTGACCGATGAATTCATTTCAAACCGGCCCCGAACCTCCAGTAAAGCGGTTATCGCTAATTCTTCCGAAATATAGGAACGTTTGGGACAATTCATTATTTTTTTAATTCGTTTTTTGGGGAGATAGTTCATGGAAAGGTATTTTTTCATTGTATTCTGCCTCGCCCACATCAGTATTCCGGCCGGCAATGAAAAAATACAGGAAGAGAAAATGAATTTAATTCTCTTGAAATAAGAAGATTATCCGACAGTAAACGATTATATTCGAATACAAATACTTATCAGCCGACTGAATGTGTCCATAAAACCTAATTTTACCAAGTCGACACAGCAATCGTATTTTTAACATTTTTAATTCGAAAAATTATGGCAGCGTTAAACAAAGTAATGTTGATCGGAAATCTGGGGGCGGATCCTGAGGTAAAAGCCCTTCCCAGCGGAGATAAGGTGGCCGTTATTCGTATGGCTACCACGGATGTTTATAAAAATAAGAGCGGGGAACGGGTAGAAGATACGGAATGGCACCGGGTCGAATTTTGGGGTGGACTGGCCGGCATTGTAGAACAATATGTAAAAAAAGGGGATAGTCTTTACGTGGAAGGCCGGATCCGCACCGAGAAATATACGGACAATAACCAGGTGGAACGCTATGTAACCAAGATCAGAGCCAGTAATATGCAAATGTTAAGCCGTAAATCCCAAGCCTCTTCCGAGCCTCTTCCTCAAGGCTCTGAAGACGATGGGCTCCCCTTCTGATCCCATCCGGGAAAGAGCCGGGAGAAAGAGTTAAGGTATAAAGGAGTGGAAATCCCCTGGATGTGGGAGATAAACCGGAGAATATGATCTAATTTTGCGGGAATTTTACCCTGTAACATGAACATCATTCAGGACGGCCTGATGTATATGGCCTGTTTTTTTCTCCTGCTTGCAACCCGAAGAGGTTATTTAGGTGCATCCCGTATGCGAAGGTTTGAGCAAAAGCATTGGGCTATGTTGCGCCTGACGAGTATCTTGGTCTATATCAACCTGGGAGTCGCTTTGGTTACAACCTTCCAGCAAGTCGTGGGGGGAGGGGATCCCAACCTGTTCTTCAAAGGCGAGGTTTTAGTACTGCTCTTCGTTGCCGTATGGATTAGTGTGGGAATGGGTAAGATCCGGACGACATTGACCCATGGGAAAAAATTTACCGCGCTTTTGGCGTATTGCGGCATTGCGCTAATACTGATAGTCATGTGGTTGTGTTATGTAAAGCTCTGGAAATTTGGTGGTATTGTTTTTTGACGGGGAATGTATACTCTGCAACGGGGCGGTTCGTTGGATCCTGGAACGTAATACATCCGGTGATATCCGATTTGCCTCTTTACAGGGTAATTATGCGAAGAAAATGCTGGGATATGGTGTTGAAGACTCGATGGTTTTCATGGAAGGGGACAGGGTGTTCACCAGGTCTGCTGCCGTATTCGAAATACTCAGGTATCTTCCGGCGTGGCGTTGGATGCGGGTGCTGCGTTTTATTCCGCGGAGAATTACCGACGGCATATATAAATGGATAGCCCGAAACCGCTTTCGCTGGTTTGGAAAACAGGAAGTGTGCAGAGTGCTTCCCCCCGGGTACAGCGAAAGGCTGATAAGCGATTGAATATTTCAAGACCCGTTTTCCTGAAAATCGTATACCGGTAAATCGTCTGAAAAGATGTAAATTTGTGCCGCATATCGTATACAATTATTTATGTATAGAATTGGACTGGTAGTCGTGGTACTAGGGGTCATGTGGTCTTGCGGAAAGAATACCGAAGAGCGTTTTGATCGTTTTCCGGAAGGGAAAAAGAAAGAATTCATAACCACGGAGGGCATAAACGTCCCCGATAACCAACTGGAAGTAGGTCTGTTTGCTTCAGAACCCGATGTCTTTAATCCGACCAATATGGATATCGACCATAAAGGAAGGGTCTGGCTTTGTGAAGCATATAATTACAGGAACGATGTAAACCATATTCCCTATGAGAAAAAGGGGGATAAGATTCTTATCCTGGAAGATACTGACGGGGACGGTAAAGCAGACAAAACCAAGGTGTATTACCAGGGAGAAGACGTGAATGCCGCGTTGGGAATATGTGTGTTGGGAAATAAGGTAATAGTTTCTGCCAGTCCGAATGTGTTTGTTTTTACAGACGAAGACGGGGATGACCTGCCCGATAAAAAGGAGATTCTTTTTAAGACAAAAGACGGCCTGCAAAGCGACCACGGTGTCCATGCGATGGTCTTTGGGCCGGACGGGAAACTCTATTTTAATTTTGGCAATCACGGAGTAGGTCTTACCGACCCTGAAGGCCGGCCTTTGAAAGATATTCATGGACGGGAAATTGGCCAGACCTTAGCCCCTTTCCAGGATGGAATGGCATTGCGGTGTGATATTAATGCCCGGGAATTCGAGGTAGTAGGCTGGAACTTCCGGAATAATTATGAGCTGTGCGTGGACTCTTTCGGGAGGATCTGGCAAAGCGACAATGACGATGACGGCGTCAGGAGTAACCGCATCAACTACCTGCTGCCTTACGGAAACTATGGGTATAAAGATGAAATGACCGGTGCCGATTGGCGGGCCTACCGCACCAATAAGGAAGATTCCGTATGGAAGCAGCACTGGCATCAGAATGATCCCGGGGTTGTGCCTAATCTCCGGGTCATCGGAGCAGGGTCGCCCACCGGTATATTGGTATATGAGGGAGAACTCCTGCCCCGGAAATACAGGGGGTCGATTTTTCTTGGGGACGCGGTAAATAATGACGTGATTGCCTACGGCATTGACAAAAAAGGGGCCGGTTATGTACTGGAACCGCAGGCGGTTTTGGACGCCTCTGAAAAAGATCAGTGGTTTCGCCCGTCTGATGTAGCCGCAGGGCCTGACGGTTCTGTTTTCGTGGCCGACTGGTACGATGTAGGTGTAGGGGGGCATTTTGTAGGGGATCTTGAAAAAGGGCGTATTTACCGTGTATACCCGAAAGGGAAGGGGGCGTATAAACTGCCTCAGTACGATTTTGAAGCCGTGAATTCTTGCGTGGAGGCCTTAAAAAATCCGTCGAATTCAGTTCGTTACATGGCCTGGACTGCTCTGAAACGGCATGGGAAGGCAGCGGAGGCGGCCCTGTATGGGTTGGCCAGAGAAAAGGATGCGGTTTTTACGGCCCGGGCGTTGTGGTTGTTGAAAGACCTGGATCCCGCATACCTGGAAGAATTTTCCCGTCACCCGGAGGAAGATATTCGGGCGGCTACTGTTCGTATGGCTATCCAGGAGGACAATTCGGCCTTTTTTGCCCGGATGTCGAAAGACGTCTCTCTTCAGGTCAAACAGGCGGTGGCCACACAGATTTGCTATACCCATAATCCGGAGGCCTGGCTTAATCTCGCTAACGCATATAAGGCCGGTGACCGCTGGTTCCTGGAGGCGCTCGGGATAGGAGCCACGGGTCAGTGGGATACCTACCTGGAAAAATACCTGGAGGGCAAAACATGGATAAGTAGCCCAGAAGCACACGATATTATCTGGAGAAGCCGAGGGAAGAATACTTCTGCTTACCTGGCAGATATTATCCGTAAAACGCCATTTGATCGTGCCATGAGGTATTTCAGAGCTTTTGATTTTCAAGAGGTCAATGCCCGGAACAAGGTTTTGCTTGAACTCCTGGAAACGGCCGGGTCAGAAGAGCAAAAATTGCTTATTTTTAAGCACTTTGACACGGAATCTATCTTGCAGAACCCGGATTTCCACCAGAGGATACCGGCTGTGCTGGCCGGTATTAAAAATGACCGCGATTTCCTGGATATTGTACTGAAATACCGGATTGTGGAGGAGAGAACACGGGTTTTGAACATCCTGGACCACAGCGAGGACCCGGTGCTCTATCGCCAGGCCGCTGAAGTCGCCAACGCCTTGTTTGGAATAGGAATTCTCCAGGAGGCCATTCACCGGAAACCCCTGGATAAAGCATTTGCCGTGAGAAGAATAGAACGGATGGGGTTAGTAGATCATGAGGTGGTTACCAAGCAGCTTATTCAGGTGTTTACCAATCGGAAGTATCCCTTTGAACTAAGGGAAGCTGCCGTACTGGCTATGGAGGGCTACATGAGCGATGTCAGGTTATGGGACCTGATGAAAGTGAATAAAATTAGCAAAGAACTGCTGCCGGCAGCCCGGCAGGTGATCGCCAAGACGTTTCACAACGATATAAAGGTAGAGTTTGAACACTTATATGGTGTTCCGGAGGTAACGGGGGCTTTCCGAATGCCCGATTTTAGCAACGGTAAGGGTGACGCGGCCAAAGGACGGGTAGCTTTTGAGAACATGTGTTCGGTGTGCCACAGTAACGGTATTTCAGGAAGCGACTTTGGTCCGTCTCTGGAGACTATAGGCCAAAAGTTAACGAAAGAAGGACTTTATAACGCGATTGTTTATCCTAACCAGGGGATCAACCTCGGTTACGAGACCAGCCTGATCACTTTCGCGGACGGAAGTACAATGAAAGCGATGGTCACCAGCAAAACCTCCGATGCCTACCTCGTGAAGGTGTTGGGAGAACAGGAGCAACGCAGGTATCCGCTTAACCAGGTGAGGTCGGTTGAGGTGGTGGAGAAAGAATCCTTTATGCCCGCTTTCCCCTTGCAGGAGCAGGATATGCTGGACCTTATTGCGTATCTGTACGGGTTGAGAAAAAACTCATAAAAGGTTTTTCAGAGAGGTAAGCTCGGTTATAACGTCACGGGAGGAAACTTCTCCGTGCGGATCGAAGTGGATGTAAGGCAAACCTGCATTTTTCGAGCCGGTTTTGTCGGCAATCTCATCGTCGCCGATATATATCGCTTTCTCCGGGGAAACTCCGGCTGTTTTCAAGGCGTAGGCAAAGATTTTCGGATCGGGTTTGCGGGCTTCGCAAATGTCGCTGGTAATAATATGACGGAAATAGTGATAAATGTCGCTCCCTTTCATTTTTCGGGTCTGGATATCGAGGTAACCGTTACTGATAATATGCAAAGGATACCGGGGGTAGAGATATTCCAGGATCTCCAGGGTTCCCTCTATCAGGTGCGTTTGGGTAGGAAGCAGACGGGTAAACTGTTCATTCAGCGCCAGGGAAGTTTTTTCGGAGCAGGGTACATTCAAAGCCTGAAGTGTATTTCTGAAACGGGTTTTTCTCAGTTCATCGTGGGTGATAGTGTTGGCCTCCAGTTGTCGCCATAGCCCTTTGTTAATTACCCGGAAGGTAGCCGTAAAGTCCTCGTACGGCACCTGGCCGGAGATCTGGTCGGCATAAATTGCCTTCAGGCAGGCCTCGGAGTTTCGTTCGAAGTCCCATAAGGTATGGTCCAGGTCAAAAAAAACGTGTTCAGTCATTTTACAACAGATGTGATCAGGTTACAATGGCGGTGGCCGGGGGGAAGTCGCTTACTTGATCAGGAATTCCAGATTTCCCACGACTTTTCCGCCTGGTAGACCAGCATGGCGTATCCGTTCATGGTTTTTGCCCCTTTTTCCTTTCCTCTCCGCATAAAGAGGGTTTCTTCCGGGTTATAGACCAGGTCGTAAAGAAAATGGGTCTCATTCAGGCGTTCATAGTCCAGGGCCGGAGCCGCCTCAGTTTTAGGATAAGTTCCCAGGGGGGTACAATTGATGATCAGGGTATGATCTTCCAGGAGGGTATTGGCCGTTTCGTACGATATACGTCCTTCTCCTTCCGTTCGGGATACGCACTGATACGGAATGTTCATGTCTTCAAGGGCCACGTGGATGGCGCGGGCGGCGCCTCCGTTTCCCAGTACCAGGGCGTTTTTAGGCAGGTTTCCGGCCAGAAACTCCTCCAGTGAACGCCGGAAGCCGTAATAATCGCTATTGTACCCCTTCAAATGCCCGTCTTTGTCTATTTTGATGACATTTACTGCCCCGATACGTTCTGCGGCCGGATCGGTTTCGGATAAGAAAGGAAGGACATTGCGCTTGTGGGGAATGGTGACATTCAGGCCTGTCAGTCCGGGAGTTTCGGCAATGATACCGGGTAAGGCACGGATGTCCTCTATTTCAAAGAGATCATACCGGTGTGTTTCCGACATGCCGGCCTTTTCAAACTTGTCGGTAAAGTACCGTTTGGAAAAAGAATGGCCTAAAGGAAAACCGATCAGCCCAAACCTGTTTTTTTGTATGTCGTCTGCCTCACTCATTTACACAGCTTCCTTCTTTCCGAATTTCATTTTAAGAAACCCGATAATCATCGGCAGAACGGAAACCAGGATAATGCCCAACACTACCTTTTCAAAATTGGCTTTCACCCATTCGTTGGTTCCCAGGAAATAACCTGCCAGTGTAATGCTGCTTACCCAGACTACGGCGCCGATAATACAAAAAAGAATATAGCGCGGATACCGCATGCTGCCGGCACCCGCCACAAAAGGCGCTACCGTACGGATGATGGGCATAAAACGGGCCAGTATCACAGCCAGGCCGCCGTGTTTGGCATAAAACGTTTCCGTTTGTTCGATATATTCCCGTTTTAGAAACAGGATTTTCTCCCTCGATTTAATGTATTTACCGAAACGGCTGCCGACAAAGTAATTCACGTTGTCGCCCAACAAGGCCGCACAGATGAGCAGGGGGATCACCAGGGCCACATCGAGCTGTCCGGTAGAGGCGGCAAGTAGTCCCACAGCAAAAAGCAGGGAGTCTCCGGGCAGCAGGGGCATTACAATAAGGCCCGTTTCCATAAAGACTACCAGGAAAAGTAAAGCGTAAGTGAGTTTATCGTATTCAGCGAGGAATTGCTGGAGAACAGTCAGCGGATCTTTTAAGAAATCAAGGATAAAATGAATCAGTTCCATGTTCAGGTATCTTGTTTTAAGCGTTCGTCCTGGAAGTATTTGCCCAGTTTGTATTTTTGTTTGATATCTTCCGGTAAAAAAGAAGCAAAAGTATCACTCCGGAGGCCCAGTCGGGTCGTCTCCAGCGCGATGGCTTCCTCGGGAGCAATATTGCCCAGGTTGACGTTAGGACCAATAAGTTTAACAAAATAAACCTGCTGAGGTCGCTGAGGTGCTTCCCAGATGATATTTTCGGCCGAAATGGCGTTGATGATCTCGTCTACCAGGCCCTGCCGAACCTCTCCGGAGCTCCGGTAGAGACCGATATTGCCGCTTTCCCGTGCTTCACCGATTACTTTCCATGATCCGGCCTGCAGTTCACTTCGCATCAGGTTAATCCATTTATAGGGGGCAAATATCTTTTCCGCATCTTTTGATCCTACCTCGGAAAGTACTTTTCCCCGGGAAGCCAGGCGGGAAATATAATTGCATTTTTCTTCGTGGGGAAGGGTAATGGAGCCGTCCGATACTTCCGCATATTCCAGTCCGAACTTATCCAGTACCCTGAGGTAATCTTCAAACTGATTCCTGACCACAAAAGCTTCAAAAAGCGTTCCCCCGAAATACACGGGAATCTGGCAGGAATGGTAGAGGTCAATCTTCTCTTTCAGGTTTTCCGTGATATAGGAAGTGGCCCATCCCAATTTTACAATATCTGTAAAGCGGGCAGCTTTGGAAAGAAAGTTTTCGGCCTCGGCCAGGCTCAGACCTTTGTCCATCACCATGGTTAACCCGTTACTTCGGGGCTGGGAAGTTCGCTCAGGTATATGCGATAAAGTATAATTCATTCGCTGATATTTGAAGCGGCAAAAGTACGAAATACTACGGGTTTTCGGATAGTATTCCCTAAAAAATAAGGGCACGATTCCGATTCCGACCCGATGAATTCCCGTATTATTGCCATATATTTGCCACTATTTTAAGAATTGAATTTGAAGGTAGGCGGCTTCTTACTGGTTGTGCTGTGGTTTTGGGGAGGAGACGCCGAAGCTTTCCAGGACTCCCTTTACCGGGTAAGAAGCATCGTTACGGAGGGAAATAAAGTGACCCGTACCGGCATTATCGAAAGGGAAGTGGTATTTCGGGAGGGAGACCGGATACCGGCAAATGCGCTTAGGGAGAAACTTGAACTCACGCGGTCAAACCTGATCAATACCAATTTATTCCTGGAGGTAGCGCTTGATCCCATGGTAGATTCTACGGGAATGCTGGACCTGTTCATCTGTGTCAAAGAGAGGTGGTATTGGGGCGTGCTTCCTTACCTGGCGTTGAGCGACAGGAGCTTTAATGAATGGTGGTATGAAAGGGGGCGCGACCTGAGGCGACTGACCTACGGTGTGAACGTGACCCAATACAATTTTACAGGGAATGCCGATATTTTTTACGCAGGGGCCTATTTTGGCTTTGCTCCCCACTACCAGGTGGGCTATTCCCGGCCGTATATTGATCGGCAAAAGCGTTTCGGGGTGTCTGCCCGAATGTATTATACCTCCCGGAGAAATGTGGCGTACCGTACATGGAACGATAAACTCGCCTTCCTCGATTCGGAAAATCTGGCCCTTAGCCGGATGGGTGGATCGGCGGAATTCCGGTACCGGAAAGATTATAATTATTTTCACACCCTGTTTTTGGGAGTTTCAAAGAGCCGTATCGCAGATACTGTAGTGAGGGCCAACCCGGAGTACTTCGGTGAGGGGAAAAGCGAGCAACTCCTGGTGAGTTTGGGCTATGAATACCGGGCGGATTTCCGCGATGTACGGCAGTATCCTCTGAAAGGTACTTTTTTCTCGGGGGCGGTCAATCACTTTTTTGTGCAGGGGGGGAAAGACCAGTCCAACCTTCTGCTCACGGCCAGTCATTACTTTCCCTTGTCTGAAAAATGGTTTCTGGAGGTGGGGGTAAGAGGGAAGGCCTCCTTCCCCAAAAAACAGAATTACTTCCTGGTCAGCGGCCTGGGCTATAGCGGCAACGTGGCCCGGGGGTATGAACTTTACGTGATTGATGGACAGTACTTTGCGTTGAACCGGAATACCCTTAAATTCCGGGCTTTTCAGCATAAATTTGATGTAGGATGGATTATCCGGAAAAAGGAATTTTCTATTGTGCCGATTACCATATACCCCAATGTGTACCTGGATTACGCGTATGTGAAGAATTTTTACCCGGAAAAAAGTAACTCACGGCTGGGTAATGATCATCTCTGGGGAGCCGGCGCGGGTATTGATATCGTGACTTTTTATAATGTGAACGTCAGAACCTACTACTCTGTGAACCAGATGGGGGAAAAGAAATTGTTTTTTACCATAGGGCGGGAGTTCTGACCATTCAGCCTCATAATCTTCCGTTAAATCATTTCCGGAAACCGGTTAAGCCCACAAAGTGTTATTTTTGTAAATAAATTAGTAAAACAGATTATACATGGCGCAGTTTCTTAAATATGTGTTGGCTACCCTGGTAGGACTTTTCCTGTTTGTCATTTTGTACTTTCTTTTGATGCTGGGGTTGGTATCCATGATCGCAGGAGGGGATTCGACCACTAAAGTGAAAGAAAAATCGGTACTTAAGCTGAATTTTGACAGCCAGTTTACCGAACTCGCACTTCCGGAAGATCCTTTCTCGGAAATATGGGGAAATACACCTCCGAATATCGGGTTAAATGATTTTAAAAGTGCGGTGGCAAACGCGGCGCTGGATCCGAATATTGAAGGAATCAGTATCCGCCTCACAAACCCCCTGATGGGTTTTGGCGAGCTGGAGGAGGTGAAAACTGCCCTGAAAGAATTTAAAAAATCAGGTAAATTTATTTATACCTATAGCGAGTACCTTTCGGAAAAGGCGGTGCTACTGGCCGCGGTGGCTGACAGCGCCTTTATTCATCCTATGGGTTCGGCTGAATTTAACGGCCTGGCCGGTGAAGTGACCTATTTCAAGGGGACGCTGGATAAGTTAGGGCTGGAGCCCCTGGTTTTCCGGGTAGGAGAGTTTAAAAGTGCCGTGGAACCTTTTATTCGGAAAGATATGAGTGCGGAAAGCCGGGAACAGGTGAGCCATTACCTGGGGTCAATTTCCCGGACTTTGTATGAAGATTATGCCGCCGAGAAAAAGATCAGCAAAGGCGAGGTGGATGAAATCCTGAAGAAAGCCTCCATGCTGTCGGCCAATGAAAGTATTGAAAACGGGCTGCTGTCGGCAAAAGTCTACGAAGACGAGTATGAAGACGCGATCCGGAAGAGGTTGGGAGTGAAGGCGGATGATAAAATCGCGTATGTAGGGCTTGCCGCTTACGGGAAGGCCAAAAAGTATGTGGAAGCCGGAAAGATAGACAACCGCATCGCCGTGATTGTGTCAGAAGGAGAAATTGTGCAGGGGGAAGGAAGTACCGGTATTATCGGTTCAGATGATTTTGTCAAAGAGATCAGGCGGGCGCGCAAGGACAAAAAGGTAAAGGCCATTGTGCTGCGGATAAACTCGCCCGGAGGTAGTGCCCTGGCCTCCGATATCATGTGGAGGGAAATTCAGCTGACGCGTAAAGAAAAACCCGTGATTGCTTCTATGGGCGATGTGGCGGCTTCCGGAGGGTACTATATGGCCATGGGGTGTGACACGATTGTGGCCCACCCGGCTACCATTACGGGGTCTATCGGGATTTTCGGGTTGTTACTGAATTCCCAAAAGCTGATGAACGATAAGCTGGGGGTGACTTTTGACGGGGTAAAAACCCATGAATTTGCAGACTCCCCCTCCCTAACCCGCAGCATGTCGGATGCCGAAAAACAAACCATTCAGAATAGGGTCAATGACGGCTACGAAACCTTTACCTCCAAGGCGGCGGAAGGACGTAAGATGAGTATAGAAAAGTTGAAGTCTGTAGCCGGTGGCCGGGTTTGGACCGGTGAACAGGCGAAGACCCATGGCCTGGTGGATGTGCTGGGCGGTCTGGACGAGGCGATTGCCATTGCGGCCGGTAAAGCCGACCTGGGCGAGGGCGACTACCAGGTGAAATATTACCCTTATCCCAAATCGGATTTTGATCGCGTGATTGAACGTCTGGGCCGGAAACAGGACGAAGCCCGCGCAATATCTGCCTACCTCGGAGAGTTCGCTCCGCTGTATCACCAGTTACGTTCTTTAAATAAAATGGATAAGATTCAGGCCCGGATGATGTTTTCAGTAGAAATCCGGTAGGGGTGTGGTATGCGCCCCTATCAACCAAATGTAGGGTTTGGAGGCGGCATATATCAACACCGGCACTGCATCTGACCGCTCTTCATCGTCCACAACCATTGATGTACTTTGTATTGCATAGTACTGTATTAATCACCAATTTTGAACTATAAAACAAAGCAAATTATGAAAAAGCTATTAAGAATAAAAGGAAACGGTTCTATGTTGGGTGGGGTTTGTGCAGGTTTGGCGGAATACTTTGAAATTGATGTCACAATTGTCCGCTTGCTGTTTGTGATCGGCCTGATCACCCCGGTTCCGGCCCTTATTCCTTACCTGATCATGTGGGTCATTATGCCGGTGAAAAATGTCCACTCCCTGACCGCATAAGTAAGGCCCCTGTTCCGGCAGGTCCCCGCTAAGTTTTTGATGCGTGGATTTGCCGGATTTTTTTTGCTCCTGATTTCCAATGGGCCATCGGGGCGCCCCCTTTTCTGCCGCGACAAGTATATTTTCGCAGCCCTCTCGCATTTCCTGCAAATTGAATTGAACATCTCCCTCCCATTTTTTGTTAAATCTTCAATATTACCCTTTTGTTATCGTTTTTTTATTATTCTGTTACCTGACAGGACTCGAATGAAAAAATTTATATTTTTAGCCTGCGTGCCCTTTATGGCTTTCGGCAGGATCCCGGCCGGTATAGACCTGAAAACGCCGCCCAAACGTATTATCAGAACCTGTTGCTCTTTCGGGGTAGAGGTGAAAGTTTCCGTACTGTCTTTTCTAAAGGTCACGGATATTACTGCGGCCGACGCTTTGGGTGAGCACACCTACCTGGGCGGGAAAGAAGAAAATAACGGCATTATTTATACCCAGAACGGAGGGTTTATCGATATGGGCCATCTGAGAGATATCGCCGACTATACGGCGTATCTTTACACCCTTATCCGTGAAAACCGCAAGCTGGATGGTTTCCGGTTGGGAAAAGAGGGCGGACTGAAGAAGCTTTCGGTAGAAGTACCGGATGATTTTACAGACGAAGACATCGCTTTCCTGGCAGGGAAAATCGCGTATGATCTGTCCGTGTGGCATGAAATTTCTACCTGGTACGGTTCTTCCTACATTCCCCTGGTGCCCGAGCGTTATTCCAGTTTTTCGGTAGAAGACGCCTATTCCAACCTCCTGGGTGTGCATTTGGGTATAAAATCCATTCTTAGCCAGGAAGATTACGAAAGCGAGATGACCCGGAATATCCGGGAAACGCTGAAGGAACTGGGCGCTGTGTCTTCGGTAGAGGAAACCCGTCAGGCCATGAACGATGTAAAAGACATCTGGTGGTCAGGAACGGCGAAGCTGCCCAGCAGAAAAGTGCTGATCAAAAGACAGTTTGAGATCCTGGGCAGGGTTTCTCCTTTGGTGGTAGACACCGACCTGAGGGGAGACAGAGAATATGACCTGGTGGTGCCGGAAAAAGCTTCGAACGGCAAAGATTTTAACGATTATTATGCCCTGGATATCCGTGCCAATTTTAAGATTCCGGTGAAAAGAGTCTTTGGGTATGGTTTTAGAGACAGGCAAATTACCCAGAATGATTTCCAGGCCCTCATTCATTATGCCGAATACCTGGCTACCGTTCCGGAAGACACCGGTATTCATGCCGTTTCGTCGGCAAGGTAGTACTTCACATGGTGTTTATCGAGAAAGGCCAGGATGGCCTGAACGTGAATACACCAACCCAGGTTAATGAACTGATTTTCTTCTACGGTCACCCCGTTTTTTTGGATCGTGGGGGAAAAGCCGAGGGGCAGGTGACGCGTCATGGATTGTATGCCCCATACCCTGCCGGCGGTATCAAAAACAGGGCCGCCGCTTTGGCCGCGTAACCCGGGCGAGCTGGTCTCCAGCCACAAAATCTCATTTTGCGGGTTGCCCGAAATAATCCGGGTACTCATCCCCTCGTATGGAAAACGGGGGATAGGGAACAGGGCGGGGTCATACCGGAAGGTATTTTCGGTGAAGCTGGCCTGTATATCGTAGAAAGGGAAACCCAGTTTGCAAAGAGAGCGGCCCGTCTTCACCGATGCGGGGGCAATAAACCGCGGATATTCCCGCACCATTCCCGGATCAAAGTTCTCCATTTTTCCCAGGGCAAGATCATTGTCGGGCAGAACATGAAACTGGGGAACCCGATGCCGGTCTGCGCCAAACCACAGGGAATGGTGAAGTATCCATTTCGGGTTCAGTACGGTGGCGTCTCCCTGTATGTATTCCCGGTATTCTTTCAGGTGAGCCTGATGGAGGGCCGTTTCCCGAACGATATGGGCCGCGGTAATGATCCAACCTTCTTCATTCAGAACGATAAATGCACCCAGGCTGCTGCTGATGCTGCCGTCCTGGTACTTATTGGAAATAATCAGCGGAAATGTAAAAGCCGAAGCTTTTTCTATAGCATGAACAAACATGAGAGAATATTCGGTAATCGGAATTTTAGATGTAAATTTACAAGAACAACTCAGTACTCAAAACTCATTACTTACTACTCAAAACTAATATTTATTTCTATGAACAAGAAACTATTCAGAACAAAGGGACAGGAGTCTATGCTCTTGGGCGTATGCGGCGGACTGGCCAAATACCTGGAGATTGACCCCACCATTGTGAGAATTGGCGCAGCATTGTTAACCGTTTTCAGTTTCGGGGGACTGATACTGGCCTATTTTGTGATGGCAGTAATCATGCCCCAGGAGTCCGATATATAAACGACTGGAATCTAAAAAAAGGAAAACTTTTTACCGGGAGTTTCGCAGTTTACCCTGTAAATAAGGTAACTCAGGGTAACCGAAAGGTGAAAATATTTGTCGTTTTGCATGGTATTGGGGTACACGAAGAAATCGCTTTGGCGTGTATCATCATATTCGTTCAGCTCCTGACGACCGTCCAGGCCGTCAAAAAGACTTCCTTTCGTTTTATTGAGGAATGCTCTTGTAGAAAATTCAGCGCTCAGATTCAGGCGCGGTCCCAGTATTTTTTTGATTCCTATACCGAAAGGCAGAATGGCGCTGTTTGTCCCGGTGCCTGCAACTGTAGTACCTTCTACCCCGTATGTTTTTTGTAACGTATGGCTTAGTCCCAAACCACCGAAAAGATACGGTGTCCAGTCGTATTCATAGCGGCTGTCGTGGGTACGAAAATTCAGGAAATTATATTCCAGCTGGAGGGCGTAGTCAAGTACGGTATTCCGGAAAGAATAATCGCGTGTTTTCAGGAAGGGGTCTCCGGATCGGCGGTCATTGCCGTGTACCAGGCCATACATGACCTGGGCTTTGGCCGAAACAACCCGGTTAAAATTATAGCGCATCAGGAGGGTGCCTGCGGCTCCGGGATTAAGCGGCCGGAAGCGGGGCTGTAAATCGCCTTTGTAAAAGGTAGGCCCGCCGCCCGCGCCAAACTCCACCTTCTGAGCAGATAAGGCCGCCGGTAACAAGAGGCTTAAAAATAGAAGGCGTCTCATTGCTGAATAGGCGGGCATTTTACCCGGCTGGTAATAATGTAATTGAGGGTGATCTGGGTGAGGATGTACCCGTCTCTCATGGTTCCTTTAGAAGCTCTCTGGTTGGTTACAGGAAGATGTTGCGTTGCGGAGGCGGACGGAAACTCCGGATTTCCTGTGTTGCCGATTGCCTTGTTATAAGCATCTACTCGTGATTTTCCGGTAACGGCGGAGTAGTCTTCGTCGGCACGGTAAGAAAAGGGGCTGTTCGTGTTGTAGACTCCGGTACTGACATCGTCCAGGTAATCCGAAAAGGTGAGACGATAACTTCCTTCCACAGACAATATCCAGTTTTGATTTAGCTGAGTTTTGATACCCAGAGAAATTGGTATTACGGGGATCACTGAAGAATAAAACTTGGTTTGTCCTTCGTTAGCCATGGGACGGAGCGATTCCCACTCCTTGCTCACATAGACTTTTCCGTCTGGATTGATAACAAGAGAACCATCCGGATTCTGGAGGCTCGGAAGTGCTTTGGGATTATGGTTGGTGAGGCCTATGCCAATGCCCATATAAGGACTCCACTGCAAAGAGGAGTTTTTATTTCTTCTTTGTTCCAAAGGAATAAACGTATACAAACCCATGGCGGTAAACTCCAGGAGGTCATTCCGGAAGTGGAGGTTACGGAGGCGGGCATTCTGTACATTGGGTTTTGAATCGGCGAGGGACCAGCCGTACGATGCGTCGTTTCCGAAAATACGTGCGTACGTTAAAGCGGCACGAGCCGAAAACCTGGGGTTCAGATTGACCTGATAGTTGAGCGTGCCGTTCCACCGTACATTAGAATACAAACCGTAGTAAAATGTTCGGTAAGGCGAAAGGTCACCGAAGTAATGCGATGAGCCGCCGCCAATACCTACTGTGGAGTAACTGTCAGAACTTTTTTTGAATAATTGTCCGAAAGCAGTAGATGTAAATAGGAAAGCTGTAGCTATTGTAATAAAGTAGATTTTATTCTTTAGCATTTGTCAGTTATTAAATTAAAAAAGCCTCTTCCACTCTAAACGCCCGAAGAGATGTTTTTATTGATTAGGTTATATTCTATTTCTTACATCTTCACCCCATTTTAATTTGGTTCTAAGGGTGGAGAGAAAGCTGGTGCCGGCAATTTTCAGAAGTTTGGCGTTAAAGTTTTCCAGACTTACTGTGATTTCGCCAGCTTCGTCGCCTACTATTCTGGCCCTGGAGTCCATGGATACCAGGTAGTTATTGCTTCGGCTTTCTACTTTGAGCGTGATCTTGCTTTTACTGGAAACAATGATCGGCCGAACAAACAGGTTATGCGGACAAATGGGGGTAATGATGAAGTCGCTGGATTGGGGCATCACCAGGGGGCCGCCACAGCTCAGGTTGTAGCCGGTAGAGCCGGTGGGTGTAGCCACCATCAGTCCGTCTGCCCAGTAGCTGTTCAGGAATTCACCGTCTATATACGTATGGATCACAATCATAGAAGAGGTATCGGTCTTCGAGATTGCGATTTCATTGAGTGCAAAATCCATGCCGGGGGCAAAAATAGGCTGGCTGGCGTCGGCCCGTAACATAATGCGTTCATCAATGGTATACTCTCCGTTCAGGATTTTATTGAGGGTGTCGCGTATGTTCTTGGGGGCGATATCGGTGAGAAATCCCAGGCGGCCGAAGTTAATGCCCAGCACGGGGGTCTCGTTGTGGGCTACCATTCCCAGGGTTTCCAGGAAGGCGCCGTCACCTCCCAGGCTGATGGCCACATCTATATCGCATAGCTCCTCTTTTTCCCGGAACACCTGCCCCTTGGTGAAACGGATCTCGCTCTCTTCCAGCAAATCGGCAAAAGTGCCGGAGATCTGGTAGAAAATATCCCGGGAATCCAGCTCTGCGAAAATGTCGCGGATGTCTTCTATAGACTCCTGCTTAAATGGCCTGCCGTGTATCGCAAATTTCATGGGTATATATTAGTTCTGAGTAGTGAGT
>JBEBRS010000009.1:0-35416 GCA_040394705.1 Leadbetterella byssophila | reverse complement strand
AAACCCAACGCCATTACCTATATTCCATGAACCCGCTCATCGAAAAAATACAGGCCCTTTCTGCCGGAAGCCGGGAAGAAATACGGGTCAGGGACCGTTTCATCGATTTTATCCGGAATAACTCCGACTGTTTCTTACGCAGCAACCTGAAAGGACATATCACGGCGTCCGCCTTTGTTATCGATCGCGATACCTGCAAAATCCTGCTTATCCATCACAAGAAACTGGATAAATGGCTCCAGCCCGGCGGACATTGCGATGGAGACGAGGATACTCTGAGGGTGGCCATCAAAGAAGTTTTTGAAGAAACGGGAGTTCAAATCCTTCGAAGAGACCAACAGATTGTAGACCTCGATATTCATACCATACCGGAACGAAAGGGTGTACCGGAGCACGAGCATTTCGACGTAAGGTATTTGTTCGCGACCGATTCTACAAAACCCCTCACCCGTAATCACGAAACGCTGGCGCTGCAATGGATCCCTTTTGAAGATATCCGAAAATTTACCGTTGAGGACTCAGTATTGCGGATCCTGGAAAAAATCTAACTCAGAAAACTATATATCAGCTCCTTGTAAATATCCGCGTCGGAAGCACTCCCTGCATCCACTCCTTTAGACCGCGCGTCAGCCTGCCGTAACGCATGAATGACCCTTCTCAACTGCGGTAAAGAGTACGCCTGGGCTGCACGTCTGTAGTCTTTCAAAAAGTAGGGATTTACACCGAGAATACGCGCCAGGTCGCTGTCGGGTCTATTGCCCAGCCCATGCAACAGCAGCACTTTTGAAAAGTAATTGTATAGCGCGATCACGTTCATGGTCAGAGGGTGATCTTTGGCATTACTTCCGAAGTAGTGGGCGATCCGGAAGGCCTTTGTGGCATTTTTATCTGTCAGGGCTTTTTGAAGCTCGAATACATTGAATTCCTTGGAAACCCCGACAAAACGCTCAATAATGTCGGCATCTATCCCTTCGCCTTCTTTCAGGTTGAGCTTTATTTTCTCCATTTCATTGCGAATGGCGCGGGGATTATTGCCCAGGTGCTCACTCAAAAGCTGTACGGCCTTAGGACTAACCTTAATGTCCTCTTCTCTAAAGAGGCTGGCGATAAATTCCGGCACCTCCGAGTCGTACATTTTCTTAAAGTTGTGGATCTCCCCTTTAGCCGAAAATGATTTTACCCAGGTTTTCCGTTCATCCTGACTTTTACCGAAACACAACACCAGCACGGTGGTATCGAGGGGATTTTTTGCATAACTTTCCAACAATGCCTGGGCATCCTTTTGACCAATATCTGAAATGGCATGCGCTTCTCTCACCAGTACCAGTTGCCTTTCAGCCATCATGGGAAACTTCCGCGCATAATTCAGGATATCGCCTACGCTCACGTCTTTGCCGTACAACACATACTCATTAAATCCCTTTTCATGCTCAGGGATGGCGATTTCCAGCACTTTATCGGAAAAGCTATCGATATAATACGGTTCGGTACCGTGCAGGAAATACAAGGGTTTGAGCTTTTGAGGCTGCAGGTTCCGGATAATATCCGCATTTTTATTGGCCATAACTTGCAATTTCTATCTCGCATGACGTCTTCAGTCGCCCGAAGAAGTCGATAAACAAACGGTTAATGTCTTCGTAATTTTCCCGCATCACCGGCATTGCTTCGGTCAGGTCTACCTGCCGAACACGGCGATTAAGGCTGGACAGGGCCTTGGTGATTCCTTCAAAATAAATATAATCCTTCAGCCAGTCGTACCTCACCATCGAGTCGATCAGGCGCTGTAAAGCGGGAGGCTGCCACTCCGTGTATTCCCCTTTGAGTGACCTGTATACGCGATTTTTAAAGGTATCAAACTCTTCCTCTGCAAAAATCTCCCAGTTTTTGTGCAGGAAATGGTCAAAAATCACATCCACAATCACCGACGCATATTTACCGAAACCGGGGTAAAAGAATTGTTTACAGTCTGAAACAACCTTATCTGCATCTGTAAATGTATCGATGTGGCGGTGCAACCTCAGTCCATCTTTGATATCGGCAGGCAAATGCCGGTTCCTTTCGTTTTCTATACCACCCACAATATAATCTTCAAGCAGGCTACCCACCACCATCCCGTGGTTTTCACCTGCAAGAAAAAGATGCGCGAGGTAATTCATACTTTTTCGTATTTAATTACTTCCGTTCCGAACTTCCGAAGAAATTCTACTCCTTCGTCTATCCCTATTCCCTTATATTCGGCATAGGAATTCAGGTACAAAACTTTTTTAATTTTCATGGAATAAATGACGCGTGCGCAGGCTATGCAGGGAGATAAAGTGACGTAAAGGGTAGATCCCTCCACGTTCGCCCCGTTTTTGGTAGCATACAGAATCGCATTTTGTTCTGCGTGCAGAGCCAGGGAACAGCTTCCCTTGGAATCGCGTGGACAACCCTCATCACCAAACTCTTCGTCGCAGTTATGGGTACCGGCAGGCGGACCGTTATACCCTATAGAGATGATGCGGGTATCGTTTACCAGCACAGCGCCTACCTGGGCCCGGACACAATGCGACCTGCGGGCCAGGTTCATGGCCAGTTCCATGAAAATGTCGTCAAATTTTGGTTTATCCATCACAATCTTACAAGGATATAATACGGCGGTCGATCCGGTTACTGCCAGACGACAGCCTCAGGTGACGCATCCCGTTCCCGATACAGGATTTGGGAATGTGTATGACCCTACTCAGGGAATTCGTATATTTTTCTGAAAAGACAAGTCGACCAGCGTCATCAAAAATTTCTATTGTATAATCACGGGGCTCGCTAACCAGGATTTTACAGTCGAGACTACTGCCCTGCACCGGGTTCCCCAATACTTTTAACACCAGAGGCTCACTAACCGTTTCAAAAATATCGGCATTCGCCAGAAGACTTTGCCTTCTTTTACTGATTTCGAGGATGGCTCTCACCCGGGCTTTCTGGTCCTGGGTAAAAATATTCATGCAGCTGTCTACCGTGTAATCCATATAATTCTCGATCATATTGCGGGTGGTGGTTCCACGGCACGACGAGTATACGGGAGTACAGACCACAGTATTATTAGACGATTCTGCCTGAGGAGTATCATCGCAATAATCTGTACCGCAGCGGGCATCGCCCCAGGTATGGATGAGTCCCAGCCAATGGCCAACCTCGTGCGTGGTGGTACGTCCGGACGCATAAGGCGTTTCTACAGTACCCGTGTTTCTTCCGAAGGCCCTGTGGTCAATAAAAACGCCGTCGGTTCTTTCATCGATATCCGTGAGCTCCAGTCCGTCGTAGTTTCCGATTGGAAATTCCGCATACCCGAGATACCCTCCAGAAAGGGTTGTAACCCAAACATTGAGGTATTTGTTGGCATCCCAGTATGACAGGCTGGCAATGGTGGAGGTTTCCGACAAAATGCTAAAACTCCTGCGGCTGCTGTACACCCGGTTTATACCCGTAGAAGGGTGACCGTCCGGATCGATATGGGCCAGGAAAAACTCAATTTGCATATCGGCCCCCACCTCATCGGTATTATAGCCCGGAGTGCCGGCCATACGGCGATAATCTTCGTTCAGCACTTCAATCTGGGAAAAGATCTGGGCATCACTGATATTGGACCCGCCTATACTTCCGGATGCACTGTTGTGAATCACATGCACCACTACCGGTATCCGTATAATTTCCGGCAAAGCCGAGGACCTTAGATTCTTTCCTTTAATTTCAGCAGCTTTCAGGCGAATATATTCGTGAAGTTCCGTATTCTCTGTGGCTTTACTATCGGAAGCACAGCGTACAGTCTGGGCTTCGGCGCACAGGGTGGAAAGCAAAAAGAGCAGCAGCAGCTTACGTATCAGCCCTTTCATACGCTTCGAGAATTTTTACGACCAGGGGGTGCCTTACCACATCTTTGCCGTCGAGTTCAATAAAAGCGATGCCCGGAATTCTCCGGAGAATCCTTGCCGCTTCTTCGAGACCGGAGCGCTGATTTTTCGGAAGATCCACCTGGGATTTGTCGCCCGTTATGATAATTTTAGAGGAGGGCCCCATCCTGGTCAGGAACATCTTCAACTGCATGGGCGTAGTGTTCTGGGCCTCGTCAAGCAGAATAAAAGCGTTATCCAGGGTTCTGCCCCGCATGTAGGCCAAAGGGGCAATCTCGATGGTGTTTTTTTCGAGATAGCCTTTGAGCTTATCGGACGAAATCATATCGTCAAGTGCATCGTAAATGGGCCTGAGATAAGGGTCAATTTTTTCTTTCAGGTCACCCGGCAGAAAACCCAGGTTCTCCCCGGCTTCCACGGCGGGGCGGGTAATAATAATTTTCCGGACCGATTTGTCTTTTAATGCTTTTACCGCCAGGGCTACTGCCGTAAAGGTTTTGCCGGTACCGGCAGGTCCGATGGCAAAAACAATATCGTTATCTTTCACGGCTTCTACAAGCCTCTTCTGGTTCCGGGTTTTGGCTTTCACGATCAGCCCGCGGTTACCGTGGACAATGATGTCGTCCTGGTTCAGGAATTCGTCAATTTTATTTCCCTCCAAGGTATTTTGCACCTCTTTCAGGGGCATCACATTGTACTTTTCAAAATAGTGCAGAAGCCGACCGAATACATCCTCTATACGGGCAAGGTCCGCCTCTGATCCTTTCAGAAAGACCTCGTCTCCCCGCGCAACGATCTTACTTTCAGGAAAAGAACGGTTTAATTCCTTGAGGTTTTCATTTTGCGGGCCAAAGAATTCATTTAGGTTTGAAATCTCTAATTTTACAGATTTTTCTATCAAAATGCGGTAAGGTTTAATTTGTACACAAATTTGTGGAATTTATTCACAATAATCCGTTTTTTCCCACAAAAAATATATTTCAAAATATCAATTCATTGAAAGTTAGGACATTCAGAATCAGGAAGGAGTCTTCTTATAAAAGTTATTGTTTTTTAGCCGCTTTATCCTGTTACTTTTGTAGAGCGATTAGAGAGAAGTTACATCCTGAAATTGAACGAGACTGAATTACATATCAACCCGGAAATCAACCCGTCGAAAGCCGGGCGTTTGCCTCATGTTACAGAGATAGAATCTGCTGTACTGGGCGCTTTACTTATTGACAAGGAAGCAGTTAACCTGGTCAGAGAAGTACTTTCCTCCGACAGTTTCTACCGGGAAGAGCATAAAATTATCTACCAGGTGATCCTGGACATGGCCGATGCGGGGGAAACGATAGACCCGCTTAGCGTTACCCAGGGTCTGAGAAGCAAGGGCCTGATCAGGGCCGTAGGCGGAGCACGCTATGTAGCGTCTTTAACCAGCCATATTAACTCGGCCTCCAATGTGGAGTTTCATGCCATGATTATGGCCCAGGCGGGTATTAAAAGAGAGATGATCCGGGTAGCGTCTGAAATTATGGACGAAGGTGCGGCCAATGAACTGGATATTTTCGATCTTATGGATAAAACGGAGAAGTCGTTTTTTAAGATTTCTGAAAGGAATATCCGAAAAAACTACGCCGACGCCAAAAGCATCATGAAAACCACAATCGGCGAGCTGGAGAATAAGAAATTAAACAATAACGAAGGAATCACCGGTGTTCCCAGCGGTTTTAAGGAACTGGATGCCCTTACGGGAGGCTGGCAAAAAACCGAACTCATCATTATCGCAGCCCGGCCGGGTATGGGGAAAACGGCTTTCGTGGTTTCGGCCATGCGAAATGCGGCGGTAGATCACCAAAAGCCCGTGGCGATATTTTCCCTGGAGATGTCTTCCACCCAGCTGATGCTGAGGATGATCTCCGCAGAGGCCGAACTCGACAGCGAAAAGCTGAGAAAGGGCACTCTTCAGCAACACGAGTGGGAACAGCTTCACCACCGGATTACCCGCCTGTCTTCCTCCAAAATTTTCATTGATGATACTCCCGCGCTGAGTATCCTGGAACTTAGAGCAAAATGCCGTCGCCTGAAGGCCCAGCACGGAATCGAGATGGTCATCATTGATTACCTTCAGTTGATGACCGGAGATGCGGGTTCAGGCGTCTCCCACAGTCGCGAACAGGAAATCGCCACTATATCACGTTCCCTTAAAAACCTGGCAAAAGAGCTGGAAGTACCCGTCATTGCCCTGTCTCAGCTGAGCCGGGCCGTAGAAACAAGGGGCGGAAATAAGCGTCCGCAGCTGTCTGACCTCCGGGAATCGGGATCCATTGAGCAGGATGCCGACATGGTCATGTTCCTGTATCGACCTGAGTACTACAAAATTATGGAGGATGATCACGGAAACTCTACCGAAGGTGTGGGCGAAGTGATCATTGCCAAAAACCGGGCGGGGATTACCGAAACCGTTCAGCTCCAGTTTGTGGGCAAATACACCAAATTTGCTAACCTGGGCGAATATCATAACGCCTTGGGCCCATCGGCACTCAGCCAGTTTTCCGGCCTCGATCATTTTGAGTCGCAGGCCCCTGCTGACCCGGGCCTGAGTACCTTTAAAAGCAGGATCAATCCACCGGACAAGGGCGATGAAGAGGAATATCCTTTTTAAACGATGCCTTGTGGCACCTCTCCAGGCGAAATGATCAACTATACCCTTTGATGTGGTCCAGGATACGGATCTGTTCCACGATCTGCCAGGGCTTGATTTCAGTTTCCGTACCTGTACGGATCGCTTCCGCTAAATTCTCAAAAAAATGGTTCCAGTTGCCTGGAAGGGTTTCTACTGTACCGGTGATCTCCAAGCCGTTGAG
The DNA here is from genome assembly GCA_040394705.1 of Leadbetterella byssophila. Classification (GTDB taxonomy): domain Bacteria; phylum Bacteroidota; class Bacteroidia; order Cytophagales; family Spirosomataceae; genus Leadbetterella; species Leadbetterella byssophila_B. The sequence goes on along the minus strand of JBEBRS010000009.1, from coordinate 28,680 downwards.
GGAAGTCCGCAGCCGGCCGTAACCCGAAGCCGGCTCTATACCAAAACCCGGCTGAACGGGAAAAAGGCCGCCGACCAGGTGATCTTCCTGCACATCCATACCGTATTTGGTATACGATCCCAGGGTGCCGTGTACGATGTACTTCGGACCCTGATCTTTCACCAGCAGGCTGGATTTTAAGTTCACTTTCACGGCACCGAAATTCATATTGAGGTGAAACGCGTCGTCAATCTCCGAGTTTTTTCTCTGGGTAAATACTTCTCCGGAAACCGCATCCGGTTTCCCGAAAAGATCAATGGCCTGGTCTACCAGATGGGCGCCCAGGTCATAGAGAATACCGGTGGTGGCATCGGGTTTCTCTTTCCATGCTTTGGCGTTCAGCACCGGCTTATAGCGATCGAAATGCGCCTCATACGATAAAATTTCTCCTAAAATACCTGATTTGACTACATGCTTAACCGTCTGAAAATCGCTATCGTAGCGACGGTTTTGAAATACGCTCAACACTTTCCCCTTCTGCCAGGCCAATTCAAAGAGTTCGGCCGCTTCTTCGGGCTTCGCGGTGATGGGTTTCTCTACCAGTACATGCTTCCCGGCCTCCAGAGCGCGCCGGGCATAGGAATAATGGGTAGCACTTGGAGAACAAACTGATAAAAGATCAATGGATTTGTCGGCCAATAACTCATCAATGGAGTCGGCCCGTTGTGTTTCCACAAAAATATGAGGTGGCAACTCCTGGGAGGTGACAATCCGGAGCAGATTGAATTGAGGATTGGTTAGAAAAAAGGGAGCCTGAAGATACCTTCCCGACAGCCCGAAGCCTACTATTCCTACATTGATCATGACATTTGTATAATTATATAAACACTAAATTAAATCGCCATTCTTCCAAATTAATAACGAAAAGCGAAGTATTTTATTTAAAAGCGGGAATCCCGGTGATCTCCTGGCCCAGGATCAGCAGGTGAATATCGTGGGTGCCTTCGTAGGTCACCACCGACTCCAGATTCGCCATGTGACGCATAATGGAATACTCTCCGGTGATACCGTTGCCTCCTAAAATCTGGCGCGCTTCGCGGGCGATGTGCAGCGCCATAGCCACATTATTTCGTTTGGCCAGGGAAATCTGTGCCGAGGTGGCGGTGCCGTTATCTTTATTTTTTGCGAGCTTCCAGGTTAATACCTGCGCCTTTGTGATTTCGGTTAGAAATTCAGCCAGTTTTTTTTGTATAAGCTGGAAGGAAGCAATAGGCTTATCGAACTGAACTCTTTCCAAAGCGTACTTCAGGGCGGTATCATAACAATCCATCGCGGCCCCTATCGCCCCCCAGGAGATTCCAAATCGTGCGTTATCCAGACAACGCAGGGGCGCACGCAGGCCATCCGCTCCGGGAAGCAGATTAGCCCGGGGGACCTTCACCTGATTAAACACCAATTCACCGGTGGCGCTGGCCCTCAGCGACCACTTGTTTTTTATCTCGGGCGTGGTAAAGCCCTCCATTCCTCTTTCTACAATCAGCCCTTTTACCCTTCCCATCTCATTTTTGGCCCAAACTACTGCCATATCGCAGTAGGGCGCATTGGAAATCCAGGTTTTGGAACCGTTCAGTATCAGATAGTCTCCATCTTCCTGAAAGTGACAACGCATACCTCCGGGATTAGAACCGAAGTCAGGTTCAGTGAGTCCAAAGCTGCCCAGCATTTCACCGGCAGCCAAAGCCGGCAGGTATTTCCGCCTCTGCTCTTCCGACCCGAACTCAAAGACAGGGAACATCACCAGTGAACCCTGCACAGAAGCGGTGGAGCGTATACCGGAGTCTACCCGCTCCAGTTCCTGCATCATAAGGCCGTAGGTCATATAATCTGCGCCCATTCCTCCATAAGTTTCCGGAATAACGGGACCAAACAATCCCATTTCGCCCATTTTCTTAACCAGGAAACGGGGAAATTTTGCTTGCTGGGCCGCATCTTCTATAATCGGCGAGATTTCTTTCTTGCAAAAATCCCTTACCGAAGCCCTTACCAGAAGTTGTTCTTCGGAAAGGAGTTCATCAACCCCGTAGAAATCTGGGGACTGAAAATCATCGGCTTTGGAGGAACGTGTAAAGTCCATATCAGAAATTAATCAGAATTTGATTTTTCAGGATATCTTCCATGGTTTCTCTTTCCCGAACCAGGTAATCCTTTCCTTGGTAGGTCAGCACTTCTGCAGGTCGGAAACGACTATTGTAGTTAGATGCCATGGTAAATCCGTAGGCCCCTGCGTTCCGGATCGCCAGGATATCCCCTTCTTCCGTTACCGGGAGCATCCGGTCTTTAGCAATATCGTCGGTTTCACACATATATCCAACCACATTGTATTTTTTTTCAGACACAGCCCCTTCTTTGGAAATATTCTTCACATCGTGGTAAGCTTCGTACATCATGGGCCGAATCAGGTGATTTAACCCCGTGTTTAAACCGAGTAGAGTGCCGTTCGGATTATTTTTAACCACGTTCACCGATGCCAGGAGAACACCGGCCTCACTCACCAGGAATTTACCGGGTTCAAACCATAGTTCCAGGTTTCGCCCGTACCTTTTACAGAAATCAGCAAACGTTGCGGAAAGTTTTTCTCCCAGGTCTTTCATATCGGTAGTAGCATCGCCTTCACGGTAGGCCACCTTAAAGCCGCCTCCAAAATCCAGGTACTGAAGATTCCCGAAATCCATGGCCAGTTCAAACATCACCTCCGCAGCCTTCAGGAAAGTACTTCCGTCTTTAATGTCAGAGCCCGTGTGCTGATGCAGCCCCACCACGTTCAGGTTATATCGGTTTACCAATCTCAGAATCTCCGTCTTTTGTTCTACCGGAATACCGAATTTGGAATTGCGGTGACCGGTAGAAATTTTCAGATTCCCTCCTCCTTCCACGTTCGGGCGGATCCGTATAAAGAGCGGCCGACTATTCCCGTACTGTTGACCGAATTTTTCCAGGGCCGAGAGATTGTCTACATTCACCAGCACACCCTGGTTCACACATTCTTCAATTTCGTCAAAACTCACCCCGCTCGAAGTAAAGGTGATCTGCCCGGGTGTAAAGCCCGCTTTCAGCGCCAGGTGCATTTCCTGGGGAGACACCACGTCTACCTCTACCCCCAACGTCCGCATCAGGGAAAGTACGGAGATATTGGTATTGGCCTTGCAGGCATATTTGATCTTCATTTTCACATCCGGAAAAGCGCCGCGGAGCGCGTTAATCTTTTCCTCGATTTTGTCGCCGTCATACACGTACAAAGGGGTACCGAAACGGTGAGCCAGGTCTGATAAATAGTTATTATTCATTAAAAAAGTGCTTACTGCGGTGCAAAAATACATCAAAAGTATTTGCCTTTCTCAAAACGAAAAGCCAAATTGCATAATATCAAACAGCACACCAATGAATAAATCCATTTTTGTAAATTCCGAGGTAGCGGCACTGGAAAGGCTTATTATTCACAGCCCTGACAGCGGCTTGGGGAAGGTGGTTCCTTCCAAAGCCCAGGACTGGCTGTTCGAAGACATTATCCACCTGGAAACCATGCGTAAAAAGGAGTACGATCTCTATGTCAAACTGCTCCTCCACTTCCTCGACCCCGAGGCTATACGCTGGTATAATAGCGCGGGAGATACGGAACGCGACTTCTTTAAGCCTAATTCAGAACATTATTTCGAATCGGACAAGGTTATCGACATAGAGCGTCTTCTTTGTGAGGTACTGGAAAACCAGGAAGTGCGGGTTCCGCTCGTAGCCGCTGTTTCTGCCATTGAAGAATGCTCTTACCTGGAAATGCGGCATTTTCTCCGTTATTCCAACCGGGAACTATCCAAAATTCTCATTACGGGTATGACCGATGAAGGAGAAATGTTTTTTCCCCCGGTACCCAATCTTATCTTTACCCGCGACCTGGGCGTGGTGGTCAATGATCACATTATCCTGACCAAACCCGCCCGTACCGCCCGTACCCGGGAGTCCCTGATTGCCAAATACATCTTTTTCAACCACCCTCTTTTCCGGGAATATACCGACCGGATTATCGAGATAGAAGAAAATGAGGAACATTTCCTGTTGCCGGAAGATAAAATGCAGCGCCTGGACACCCTGGAGGGCGGAGACGTGATGATGGTAGCCCCTAATCACCTGCTTATCGGGATTTCGGAACGTACCAGCCTTGACGCAGCCCGTCAGGCCATGCATAAATTATTTGAAAAAAAAGTAGTGGAGAAAGTGTCCATTGTGAAAATCCCGAGCAAACGAGATTACATGCACATCGATACGGTCTTCACCCAGATCAAAAAAGACGTTTGGGTCCTGCTCCGGTCTATGGTTCAAAAAAAGGCGGACCAGCCCAATCACAAGGCCTGGGAAGCACTTGGCCCGGGAGATGATACCGAAAGAGTGATCATTAAAACCTTTATTCATAAGCCATCGGGAGTGGAAGTGGAACATGTGGAACACCTGGAGGACCTCCTGACCGGTATATCTCAAAACGACCTTAAATGTGACGGGCCGGTACGTTTTGTTTATTCGGGAAACGACATTTTCCCTTTTGGGGAGCGGGAGCAATGGACGGACTCCTGTAACCTCCTGGTATTGCAGGAAGGGGTGGCCCTGGCGTATGACCGCAACGATAAAACCGACGAAGCCTTTAAATCCCAGGGATTTACCTTAATTTCCGCGGTTGACCTGCTGGCCCAGCTGGAGGCAGGTGAAATCAAAACAGAAGATATCCAGGACACCATCATTCTTCTTCCTTCTGCTGAACTTTCCCGTGCCCGGGGAGGATCACATTGTATGAGTTTACCCTTAAAAAGAAAGGATATTCTCGAAAAAAATAGCTAATATTGAGCATAAAACCTTAAACTCCTACGCCTATGCAAGAGCAAGTAACATCTAATTTACTGATGATTAGGCCGGTGAATTTTGCATTTAATCTGGAAACCGCATCTACCAACGCCTTTCAGCAAAAAGAAGATATCCACCAGGAAACATTGAATACTTCGGCTCAGGAATGTTTTGATGAACTTGTGGCTCAACTGAGGCTTCGGGATATCCATGTACATGTTTTTGAGGACACACCGGAGCCATACACGCCCGACAGTTTGTTTCCCAATAACTGGATCTCCACGCACCATTCAGGGAAAGTACTGGTTTACCCCCTGGAAGCCCCTAACCGGAGGAGAGAACGACGTCAGGATATCCTGGACTTCCTGAAACAACACTATGATTTTCATGTTTTGCTTGACCTCACGCATTTTGAAATGGAGGGCAAGTACCTGGAAGGAACCGGGAGCATGGTTTTGGACCGTGTCAACCGGATCGCCTACGCTTGCCTGTCTTCCAGAACACATCCGGAAGTATTAAAAGCCTGGCAAAAATTAATAGACTATGAGCTGGTCACTTTTGAAGCCTTTGATCAAGAGGGTGTACCCGTTTACCATACCAATGTGGTGATGTCTATGGGCGATACGTTCTGTGTAATCTGCCTGGATGCCATTCGTGACCCGGATCAAAAACTGGAGGTCAAACAAAAACTGGAAAATTCCGGTAAAACCGTGATGGAGATCAGCATGGAGCAGATGAATGCCTTTGCCGGTAATATGCTACTGGTCAAAAACAAAAAAGGGAAAAACTTCCTTGTGATGTCTGACCGCGCCTACGCATCACTGACCCGCGAACAAGTCAATACCATGGACTACTTTGCCGAAATACTGCATACCGACCTGGGATACATTGAGACCGTCGGGGGCGGCTCAGCCCGATGTATGATTGCGGAAATCCACTTGCCAGAGAAATAAAAGGAACTTTTAAACACGAACAATAAATTATACCAATGAAATAGCCATTAGCCTGCAGTGATCAGCCGGGTGGTGCAACACGATCAGAAAACCGGCGCACCAAGCGGTGAGCCGCGGGAAGGATTGCCTTCCGCCCGCGACAAATAAGCGAAACGTGGCACGCCGACCTCCCGGGTGACTGCAGAGAGCAAAAGGCCGAAAGCGAAATTATATACAAATGAATAGAAAAATCAGAATGGGTATGGTAGGCGGCGGACAGGGTGCATTTATCGGCGCCGTTCATCGTACCGCTGCCGCTATTGACGGCGAGATTGAGCTGGTGTGCGGCGCGTTCAGCTCTACTCCGGAGAAATCCAAAGCCTCAGGCAAAGACCTTATGCTACCGGAAGACCGCTGCTACGGAGATTACAAAGAGATGATACGTAAGGAACTGCGGAGAAAAGATAAAATGGATGTGGTTTCTATCGTTACCCCCAATCACATGCACTTCGGACCTGCCAAGATGGCGCTGGAGAACGGTTTTCACGTAATCTGTGACAAACCGGTCACCTTTACCCTCAGTGAGGCCAGGAAATTAAAAGACATTATAGCACAGACCGGCCTCACTTTCGCATTAACGCATAACTATACCGGTTATCCTATGATTAAACAGGCCCGCCACCTGGTACAAAGCGGTGCGCTGGGAAGTATCCGGAAAGTAGTGGTAGAGTATCCCCAGGGCTGGCTGGCTTTTCTGGAAGAAAAACGGGGTTACAAGCAGGCTGAATGGCGTACGGACCCCAAACGATCGGGGATCGCCGGAGCTGTGGGCGATATTGGTACACACGCCGAAAACCTGGCCGAATACATCACGGGCCTAAAGATCACCGAACTTTGCGCCGATGTCTCCACCTTTGTGGAAGGGAGGTTATTGGATGACGACGCGAGTGTGCTTCTGAAATTTGACAATGGAGCAAAAGGAATTCTCTATTGCAGTCAGATTGCCAATGGAGAAGAAAACGCCCTCCGAATTCGTGTTTACGGCGAACTGGCGGGCATCGACTGGAGGCAGGAGGAGCCCAATACCTTGGTACACAAGTCCCAGACTTTCCACCATATCTACCGCCCCAATGTAGGCGACCTCTCCCCTTTCGCCAAAGCCAATACCCGTTTGCCTAACGGGCACCCTGAGGGCTATCTGGAAGCTTTTGCCAATATCTATCGCAATTTCGCCCGAACCGTAAGAAAACGCATGAATGGAGAAATACCCACCGAAATAGACTTGGACTTTCCTGGCATTGACGACGGTATCCGAGGTATGCTCTTTGTAGAAAGCGTCATCCACTCTGGAAAGAGTAAATCAAAATGGGTGAACTTCAAAAAATATTGAAAAAAAATTGTAATTTATAGACAGATGTCTTAAATTTGAGGTCAAATGTCTTTGAATGATATGGCAGCAGAATACAGAATAGAGGAAAAACTAAACCAAGAACTCTCGCGGGTTCTGGAATGTGCAGAGGTGTATAACCGCACAGATACTACATTTGAGCGTTTTCTGGAAGATAAAGTGTTAATGATGCAAGTTATCAAAATGGGTGTGCCCTACTCCTTTTTTGAAAAAATTCAACTTTTTACTCCCTTTAACGAAAATGAGTGGGCAGACATTCTGGATCTTTCCACCAAATCCCTGCAGCGTTATAAGCAAGCAGACAAAACGTTCCGCCCTCTTCAGTCTGAAAAAATCATTGAAATGGCAGAAGTAACCAAAGTAGGTCTTGAACTGTTTCAAGACATGGAAAAATTCAGGCTCTGGCTAGAAACCCCCAGTTACGCGCTAGGGGGCCAAAAGCCCGGAGAGCTTTTAAAGGATTCCTATGGAAAAGAGTTGGTATTAGGTGAGCTAATACGAATTAATCACGGAATTTTTGTCTAAATGGAGGTATATCGTCTTTCAAGAGTCGCGTATTCAAACGTTTTATCCGGCAAAGGAGCCGCACTCAAGGGGGCTAGGTGGAATTCAGAAGGCGTGGAGATGGTCTATACGGCAGCGAATCGTTCTCTGGCCATGGCCGAAGTAGCCGTTCACTCCTCTATAGCCACCCTTCCTTCCGACTTTATGATGCTCACCATCTACATTCCTGATGATCTTAATATTCAGAAGATGACAGCCAGTTACCTGCCTGCCGGCTGGAATAGTTTCCCCCATACCCGAAATACACAAAGAATAGGAGATGAATTTATATACGAAAATATTAATTGCATACTACAGGTACCATCGGCCGTGACACAGGGAGATTTCAACCTCCTTATAAATCCTTATCACCGAGATTTCAGACGGATCAGGATCATAGACAAAGTCGATTTCCCTTTTGACCGCAGGATCTTCAGGTAATCACCATTGAATCTCTACTCTATTGAGCGCATAAATAAAGGATTTAGCCCCGCGCTCCTGAAACCCGCGCTCCTCAGGGACCTGGATTCGCTTAGCACCCAGTTTTTCTACTGCTTTCTGGGATCGGAAGTTCTGTTTGTCCACAAAGAAAAGTACGGTGCCATACCTGCTGAACGCATGACTAACCATCAATTTCTTCACTGCAGCATTATACCCCTTCCCCCAAAATTCCCGGGAAATAAATGTCCAACCGATCTCAATGGCACCGGGGTCACCCTCTACCTCCCTATAGCGTGAAGTACCCACAGTTTTTCCAGTAACCTTCTCTTCTACAAACAACGCTTTACCTGTAGCCATGGCCTCTTCAAACCACTTCTCAAAACCTTCCCGCGTACTTCTTTCCTTAGCAGGATGCTGCTCCCAAAGAAGTGGATCAGCGGAAATACGGAAAAGTGCGTCAAAATCATCGCAGGTAAGCGGACGGATCAACAGGAGATCATCTTCTAAAACAGGATTGAAGTCAAAATGCATACAAAAAGAAAGTTAGTCATAACGGACGATATATCTGCTCAAACGGTACCCTGATCTGCACATCTCTTACCCCTTCCGGCTTTCGGATACCGCACGGAATAACCATATTAATTTCAGCACCTGCAGGAAGTTTTAAAATTTTCTTCATCAGGCGACTGTCAAAGCCCTCCAAAGGACAAGTATCGTATCCTTCTGCGGCCATTCCCAGCATAAAGGTTTGGGCAGCCAGCGCACACGATTTGTGTACTACCGCCCTCATTTCGCTTTCGGTTACCTGCCGGGTAATGGGTCGAAATAAACCAATTATGAACGTCATAAATTTTCTGATCCCGCCTAGAATTCCAAAGAACCGGGCATATATAAAAGGCATTAAAAAACCAAAATACTGTTTCCTATTCTTTATCCGGGCCTTTTTTCTTTCTTCGGGACTGAACTTTTCTATCGCCTCCAACTCGTACTTTAACATGGCCCGGCTTCTTTTCCGGTAAAGGTCTTGGCGGGTCACAAAAACTACCAGTTCCTGCGCGGTTTCCGTAGAGGTCTGATCAAGACAAGCCCTGGAAATGGCCCTCATAGTTTCGGGGGAAGTGATATGGTAAAATTCCCACAACTGCATATTGCTGCTATTGGGTGCAAGAGAAGCTAACTCCAAACAGTGCCGAACCCTTGCGGTATCTATGGGTTTTTCCGGGTCATAAATGCGAACGGAACGCCTGTGCCGTACGATTTCCTCAAAAGTCATACTGAAACGATTATCCGTGCAAAGATACGAAATCCGCTACAGCACCCCGGACTTGAGCCTAAATTAATCAGTCAACCTTCACACCCGCACAGAGGTAGATGATCCAAGTCAGGGGACGGCAGGGTCGGGACCTCTTTTACTTTCCATTTCCGGTTTTTAGAAAAATACAAGCCCTTCTTCTACACTAAAAAAGGCGCCCCCCGAAGGAAGCACCTTTAAAATAGAGTTGAATAGTAGGTCTTAGGCCAGTACTTTCTGTACCAGCTCAGCGGCGTCTTTCAGTTTTACCGCGGAATATACTTTCAGGCCGGAGTCGTTGATGATCTTCGCCCCTTCTTCGGCATTGGTACCCTGTAATCTCACCACGATGGGCACAGGAATTTCCCCAATGGTTTTGTAGGCTTCCACAATACCGTTTGCCACCCGGTCGCATCTTACGATACCTCCAAAAATATTCACGAAAATGGCTTTTACATTCGGATCTTTCAGAATCAGACGGAAACCGGCCTCTACGGTAGTCGCATTGGCACCACCGCCTACATCCAGGAAGTTGGCCGGCTCTCCACCGTACAATTTAATAATGTCCATAGTGGCCATGGCCAGTCCGGCGCCGTTCACCATACAACCCACGTTTCCGTCGAGTTTCACATAGTTCAAGTCGCTTTCAGAAGCCTCCACTTCCATGGGATCCTCTTCCGACTTATCTCTCAGAACAGCCAGGTCAGGATGACGGAACAAAGCATTGTCATCCAGGTTTACTTTTGCATCTACGGCCAGGATCTTGTCGTCTGAGGTTTTCAACACAGGGTTGATCTCAAACATGGAGGAGTCTGTTTCGTCATAAGCTTTGTAGAGAGCCGTCAGAAATTTCACCATTTCTTTATTTGCAGTTCCGGAAAGACCCAGCTTATACGCTACGTTTCTTGCCTGATACCCTTGCAAACCCACCCGGGGGTCAATCCATTCTTTGATAATCTTTTCGGGGGTATGTGCCGCTACTTCTTCTATGTCCATCCCGCCTTCTGTAGATGCCATGATGACATTACAGGCTTTGGTTCTGTCAAGCAGAATAGAAACATATAATTCTTTGGGTTCCGAGTCTCCCGGGTAGTATACATCTTCCGCTACCAGCACCTTGTTCACCACTTTTCCTTCTTCACCGGTTTGAATGGTCACAAGCGTATTGCCCAAGAGATTGGTAGCAATGGTTTTCACATCATCCTCAGATTTAGCCAGCTGAACACCACGCTGTTCCGTTCCTCTAACTTTTCCTTTCCCTCTGCCCCCGGCATGAATCTGGGATTTCACAACGGCAAATTTTGACTGGGTCAGATCGGCTATTTCCCGGTAGGCCTTTTCCGCTTCTTCTACTGTTGAAGCTACTACCCCCCGTTGTACTCTTACCCCGTATTTGGATAAAATTTCTTTACCCTGGTACTCGTGAATATTCATAAATCGCTAATTAAAAATTGAACTTTTCTAATTTTTTGCCAAATTAGCAAAATATTAAGCGTCAGAAAACAAATTCCGGGAAAAATACGATTATTTTTAAAAAAATTATTATCTGAAAACGAATGCTCGAAGGAATAAATATTCATAAAAAATACGGAAATCTGGAAGTTTTAAAGGGGATATCCATCCACATCAACCCCAGTGAGATTGTCAGTATTGTAGGAAGTTCTGGTGCGGGAAAAAGTACTTTACTGCATATATTGGGCACCCTTGACAAAGCCGATTCTGGAGAGGTTTTTTTGGATAAAACAGAGTTAACCCGAATGGATCAGAAAGCGCTTTCTATTTTGCGAAATGAGAAAACGGGCTTTATCTTCCAGTTTCATAACCTGATGGCCGAACTTACTGCACAGGAGAATATCTGCCTGCCGGCCTGGATAGGGAAAAGGGATATGGAGGAAACACGGAAACGCGCCGGGGACCTGATGAATATTTTAAACATTGCTCACCGGGCAGATCATCTTCCCTCGGAGATGTCAGGGGGCGAACAGCAACGGGTAGCCGTGGCCAGAGCCCTGATCAATAGTCCGCGCTACGTGTTTGCTGACGAACCCAGCGGCAATCTGGATACCCAAAATGCGGAAGAGCTTCACGAACTTTTCTTTACGCTTCGCGATAACTATGGTTGTTCTTTCGTGATTGTTACGCATAACCTGGCCCTGGCGGAAAGGTCTGACCGGATTATTGAGCTGAAAGACGGACGAATTGTGAATAATGATCAGTGATTAATGAATAATGGTTAATGGTTAATGGTTAATGGTTAATGGTTGAACATTAAGAGATGTGTGGTAGTACTACCACAAAACTGCTTCCTACCCCTACCTCACTACGAACCACGATCTTCCCCTTGTGGATATCGGTGATGCGTTTACATATAGACAGGCCTATGCCATGCCCCTTGTAATTGGCGGCGGAAGCTGTACGGTAGAAAGGCTCAAAAACCCGTTCCTGGTCTTCTTTGGAAATCCCATGACCGGTGTCGGTAATGCTGACAATGAGGTTAACTTTATTGAATTTAATCTTCACTTCGGCCGTATGGTTGTCTGAATATTTGCAGGCATTTTCAAAGAGGTTGTTGAAAAGGGTTTTCAACAAGGGGCGGTTACCCATGACGGTGAGGGGTTCTTCTTCTTCCACAATTTCCTCAAAATCAATGAACACGTTGTAATCCGGATGCTGACTTAGCAGCTCTTCCTGTACCTCGAAAAGCACCTCATCTACCCGGACCGGTTTGTGCATCAGGTTGGTATCTCCCTGTTGCTCTGAACGGGCCAGCTGTAAAAGCCCGTTAATGAGCTGAATCATACGTTGGTTATCCTGATCAAGCGAGCGGAGAATCTCCCTGTATTCTTCCGGCTGCCGCTCTTTCTCCAGAGCCACCTGAATTTCCGATTTAATAGCAGCCAGCGGAGTTCTCAGTTCATGCGATGCATTGCTCACAAAACTTTTCTGCATCTCAAAAGCCTGCTCTATACGGGAAAGCATCTGATTAAAATTAGTGGCCAACTGGGCGATCTCGTCTTTGTTTTTGCCCGTACTAATTTTCTTTCTGAAATCCTGGCCTGAGATAGTGGAAACTTCCTGGTTGATACGGGCAATGGGCTTGAGTGACTCTCCCGCAAAGGCAAAACTCAGAATCACAGTAAGGGTAATGGCCAGGAGAAGCCCCCAAATCATGGCATTCTGAATGTTTTCCAGTTTGGCATTGCCGTACGTATCGGTAGCCTGAGCCAGAATAAGATAAATTTTGTTGTTGGTTTCGTTGGGTATGACCAACCCCACTACTTTCTTCTCCCTGTACTCCCCCACATATTCGCCCTTTTCGCGGATTCTTTCCAGGAGGTCAGGACTATATTTGATGGTTTCCGCGTCTGTATTGGAATAGGCGATTTCGTTCTTTTCGTTAAAGACCAGCACTTCGGCCGCGTAAAGCGTGGAAAGTGTATTCTTATCCACGATTTTAAGCAAACGTTTATCCACATTGGCCTCTTTAATCAATAGTTTGGCCGTAGTTTCCGCCCGGTCTTTCAGGTAATTGGTAAACTCTACTTTGGTATAGTTGCGGATGAGGAAATAAAGGGCTACGGAGAAGAGAATGAGGATCAGGGCCACAATCAAACTGAATTGAAACGCTATTTTGGTTCTGATTTTCATCGTAATGCCTGAATTACTCCTCCGCCAAAATATACCCCATTCCGGTTTTGGTATGAATCAGCTTGGGACTAAAATCTTTATCGATCTTTTTTCTCAGGAAATTAATGTACACCTCCACCACATTCAAGCTTTGCTGATTATTGGGTTCCCAGAGCGAACTGGAAATATCGGCCTTGGAAACCACCTTCCCTTTGTTTCTTAACAAATATTCCAAAAGGGAAAACTCTTTCGGGGTGAGGTCTACTTTTTGTCCGTCGCGCATTACAGTCTTGGCTTCCGTGTCTACTTCGAGGTTCGCTATTCTCAGCACATTTTCCTGGGTTTCACTACTGCCCGCATTTCGTTTGATAAAGACATTAATACGCGCCAGAAGCTCCCGGAAGTCAAAGGGTTTCACGAGGTAATCGTCCGCGCCGCGGTCAAATCCCTCTATCTTGTCTTCGGTTTCACCCAAAGCGGTAAGCATAATAATAGGAATGGTAGGCTTCCTCTTTCTTACCTCAGAGCAAACTTCGTAGCCATTGAGTTCCGGCAGGTTAAGATCCAGGAGAATCAGGTCAAAGGAATTGGACAAGGCCAGCCTCACCCCTATTTTCCCATCGTACGCGACTTCGGTTTCAAATCCCTTTTCCATTAGTCCTTTGCTGATGTTCTGGGCAATCCTCAGGTCATCTTCAATAATCAGAATCTTTTTTGTGTCGCTCATCTCCCTTATTTTCCCTAAACTTACAAAAAATAGCTCATTTCACCCGCTTTTGCAGCAGAAAGGCTGTACCTATAACCAATATTACGCCGATAGGGTTCAGCCATAAGAAGGCCAGAATACCCAGCTTTTCGGTAAAGAAATACCAGATCAGGATCACCAGCAGCTGTCCGATAACCGCCGCGTAGAATACCGCTGCCGCCCCTATTCGTTTGAAATAAAAGGCCAGTATAAACACGCCGAGGATCACCCCATAAAACCAGGAACCAATAATATTGACCAACTCAATCATGCTGCTTCCCGTTCGTTGTACCGCTATGGCCACCAGAATAATGAGAATACCCCATAAAACGGTGAGCGCCTTGGTGATTTTCAGCTCTTTTTCCTCACTTTCCACACGTAAATTGGTGACTTTGATGACATCGGTAATGGAAGTGGCGGCGAGGGCGGATAAAGCCGAGGCAATGGCCCCTATGGATGCGCAGATAATCACCGCGATCAGGATACCGATAAATCCGTGGGGCAGTTTATTCATGACAAAATGCAGAAAGACAAAATTAATGTCTTTGTCGTTAGCGCCCGGATCATTTTTCTTTATAAGGGAAGCTACCTCTGACCGGATACCGGCTTCCTGTTCCAGATAGTGATTGAGCTGCCCGGCCAGGCGATCGGCCTCCTGCGTATTTCCTGCCTGTAGGGCGCTATTAAAATCTTCTGAAACCTGCTTCTTGCGCAATGAATTTTCCCGGTTGCGCACTTCAAGGTCGTAGTATTCAGTAGCGTAAGCACTTTCAGTCAGCTTTTTCACTTCTACCGGGTTATGAAAAGCCGGCGTTTCATTAAACAGGTAAAAGATAAATACAAAAACCCCGATCAGTATAATAAAAAACTGCATAGGAATTTTCACAAACCCGTTCATCATCAACCCGATCCGGCTCTCTGAAACCGAGCGACCGGTAAGGAAACGCCCTACCTGAGACTGGTCAGTACCAAAATAAGAGAGCTGGAGAAAAAATCCCCCGATCAAGCCGGACCATAGGTTGTACTTCGCCTGGGGGTCCAGGCTGAGTACATTCATTTTCCCCGCTTTCCCGGCAATTTGCAAGCCCCGCGTAATACTGACATCGTCAGGAAGCAAGGCCAGGATAAAAAAAGAAGCGATAAGCAGCGCTACCGTCATGAACATCATCTGCTGAAAATGCGTATGAGAGATGGCTTTTGTGCCGCCGATGGTAGTAAATAGCAGGACGATACCGCCCAGGAGAATGTTGGTATAGGTAAGATCCCAGGAGAACAGCGTGGAGACAATAATGGCCGGGGCATACACAGCGAGTCCGGTAGCCAGGCCGCGGCTTAAAAGAAAAAGAACCGCCGTAAAGATACGCACCCGGTTATCAAAGCGGGTCTGGAGATACTCATACGCCGTATAGACTTTCAGGCGGTGAAAAATAGGTACAAACGTGATACTCAACACGATCATAGCCAGCGGCAGGCCCAGGTAAAACTGCACAAAGGCCATGCCGTTTGCAAAGCCCTCTCCCGGCGCCGACAGGAAAGTTATGGCGGAAGCCTGGGTGGCCATCAGCGAAAAACCCACGTGATACCAGGGCAAAGAACGATTGCCAAGCAGGTAGCCGTCAATATTCTTGTCTTTACGGTTTTTATAGATTCCATAAAGAAGAATACTGGAAAAAGTGGCGATGAGGAGAATCCAGTCGATCAGCTTCATACTCAGGAGAAATACACGGTAAGAAAGTAAAAGGCCAGGATCTGGAATGCGAGAAATCCGATCTGCCACTTGTATACCTGTCGTATTTTCCTGTTTTCTATCATAAGTATAAGGTTGATTAATGTATTCCTGGCGCTTAGTTAAGCAAGGCCAGCATTTCCCGTGCCTTGGGCAAGAGGTCGGAGCTGGGATAAGACCTCACAAAATCGCTCAGGGCAATATAATATTCATCTCGTGCACCGGTTTTGGCCAGGGCAAATATTCTCAAAAGTGCCATTTTATCTTCTATCTGGCTGCCCACGTACTCATTCATGCCCTCCTCCAGGAGAGTGACGGTCTCTGCCATTTTTCCTTCATCATAGAGCAGGTAGGCCCGCCGGTACAGCTCTTGGGCCTGCACTTCGAGGTCTTGGGTCATCACTACGGTACCTTTCCTGATCTGCCGTCCAAAAGACGTATTCGGATACTCTTTCACCAAACGGGCGGCGTAGGTACTTTCGAGGGGTTTTTCTTCCGCCAGCGCCAGGTAATACAATACTTCGGGTTCGTAGCCCGACTTCGGGAACTGGGTCAGAAAATTCCGAAAACCGGCGTTTGCCTTCTGTTCGTCTTTAAACCTCAGTTTATATATTCTCGCGATCCGGAACGCGGCCTCTTCCTGTTTCCTTTTGGAAGCAATCAGCTGGATCTTGGTCACCGGTATTCGCTTCTTAAACTCCCGGATCTCATCTTCCACGGCTTTTCTTTCATTTTCTTCATCATCCACAGAAAGCTCTGCCGGAATAACCGGCCTGACTACCGGCTGCTCCACCATACGACGCTCCTTCTCGCTGAACACAAAAGTGGTAGAAGACTTTTCAGCTCGTCGCCAGTTATCTTCCAGTACACGGTTTCCCCATATCCGCACAAATTCATTTTTCTCCTTCGCAATCTCCAGCTGATCGTACAATCGCCATTTCCTACCTGATGCCGGAGAGGCCGTAGCCACCTGTGCCGCAGTATTTTGCGCTTCTCTACTCTTTTTTAGCTCTGCCCTCTTAGCCAGTACCGTTTTTTCCAGACGTTGGTCCAGTTCCTCCGGACTCAGCGCAGCCAGGCGCTGCAGGCTATCTTCCAGGTCATACACCTTTTTATAGCGGATAAACTCATTCAGCACCATGGCCCTGTCTGTGATATCCGTTCGTGCAAGGTAAGTTTTGGGAAGCGTAATGACCGTACTGTCATAGTATACTGCCGCCTGCTCGTAGTCGGTCAGATCATCCAGGTACACATCCGCCATGGCTTTGTAGGCAAATCCTTTGCTGAGGGCATCCTGCCCGGATTCCGTTGCAGACCTACGGTAATAATTTATGGCCTCCTCCGCCCTTCTTTTCCTCCGGGCAGT
This sequence comes from Leadbetterella byssophila, assembly GCA_040394705.1. Lineage (GTDB taxonomy): Bacteria > Bacteroidota > Bacteroidia > Cytophagales > Spirosomataceae > Leadbetterella > Leadbetterella byssophila_B. The sequence continues at coordinate 11,738 of JBEBRS010000009.1, read as the reverse complement.
TTCCCCCATTTTATAGTAAATCTTGTGCTTCAGATCCTGATTTTTACGATCTTCCAGCATCTTTCCAAACAACAGATCGGTATTGTTGGCCAGAGATTCACTCATCATCAGCCCCAGGCGGGCATTGAAAACCAGGTCGTATTCCGGTCTGTTTTTCATGACCAACTGAAAGTTCCTCCGGGCCAGGGTCTCCTGCTCCAGATCGGTGTACAGCTGCCCCAGTATATAATGATAACGTGCCTTCTCCGGTCCCTTCTTCATGGCCTTCACCGTCTCTTCCAGCAATACGGCTGTCACTGCATCTTCCCCTCTTTTCTGATTAAAATAAGCCATATTCAGGAGGTAGGTATGCCGGTTTCGTTTACTGAGGGAACGGTTACGGAGAAGGGTAGACAGCTGATCTGCGTTATGAAAATCACCCATTTCAATATAAGCCCGCATCATTTGGGTCATGGCTTCCGTTTTCATTTCTTCGGAAGAGGAAACCGTATTCAGGTATTTGTAGGTCTCAATGGCATTTTCAAACTCCCCTTTCAGAATCCGCGCTTCCCCGATCAGCAGGTAAGCCTCATCCAGGTATTTGCTGTTGGAATGCTTTTCCGCGATAATGGACGATTTTTTAATGGCATCCACCAGGAAAAGCTTGGCGGTATCAAGACGGGTAGAGTCTATCGGACGAAATACCGGCAGAATTTCTTCGTAGTTATCCCTGTAGTTCGCGGCAATATATTCTTTCGCCACTTCAATATCTTCGCGGGAAATCAACAAAGCGTTAAAGCGGGAATTCATATTGTGCCAACTCCTGCTCATCAGGCCCGTATTGTACTGTGAGCATGAACTTAGTAAGAGAAAAATCACATAGGGGATGAATTTTCGCACCAGAATACAGAGTTTATTATACATTTTAACGCAAAAGCGCCCTGCAAAGTACGAAGAGGATTTCAAAACTTAAAATTTCAGTCCGAAATCACGGAGCGTTCCGGTATCTCCGGCCCGGTAGCCTCTATCGGTTTTTACCACCCGGCAAACTTCATTTACGACGTCATGGTCGAAGTAAAGAAGAATGTCTTCCCGGATAAGGCGGTCGAGTAAATTCTTTTTCTCTTCCATCGATTTTAAAGGCTCAATATCGTACGACATCACGTAGGGAATGTGAATATGGGCGTAAGTAGGGACGGTATCGGCCGCGAACATGATCTTTTGGTCTCCCACCCGAATCAGGGTCATGATCATCTTTTCCGTGTGTCCGTCTACAAATATAAATTCAAACGATTCGCTGAAACCGTGCGGATCCCTGTCAATAAAGAATAATTGCCCGGCTTCCGATAGCGGTTGAATATTTTCTGCCAGGAAAGTAGCCTTTTCCCTGGCGTTGGGCGTCATAGCCGAGGCGTAATGTCCGGAATGGGTCCAGTATTTCGCGAAAGGAAAAACGGGCCGGTAATAAGACTTCGACGGATCCCATTCCACAGCCCCTCCACAATGGTCAAAATGCAGATGCGACAAAATCACATCCGTTACATCAGAAAGGTCGTAACCGGCTGCCCGAACAGACTTTTTCAACTCCGCTTCTCCGTTACGATAGTAGTAACTTTGCCATTTTTCGGGCTGTTTTTCTCCCATTCCCGTATCAATCAGCACCAGGCGGGAGCCCTCCTCCACCAAAAGACAGCGCATTTTAAAGTTGCACATATTATTTTCATCGGCCGGAATAGATTTCTGCCAGATCGACTTGGGTACTACGCCGAACATGGCGCCTCCGTCTAACTTAAAATTTCCTGCATCAATGACAGATAACCTCATAACTTTGTAAATCTTTTGAAGGCGGCGCCTTGTTTTTCTCTCACTTGTATCACGTAATTTCCTGACGGCAGACCAGCCACTCTCACCCGGTGACTGAACAGGGTATCTGCAGTACTGACCGATTCACTATACACTTTCTCTCCGGTTATGGAAAAAATCTCCAGCTTTACTTTTTGCGCCTCACTCAACGCCATCCGGATATCTACATAATCGGAGGAAGGGTTGGGGTACACCTGGATGCCATAACCTTCCGGCTCTTCACTGGCCAGGATTACCGGAGCGTTTTCCTGGATATAGAGATTGTCGATGGCCCAGCCCCAGCCGTTACTCAGCTGATCGGAATAGAGCCGGAACCGCACCAGCATGGGCTGGCCTATACCGCTGCCCAGCACACCCGTATTGACCAGTATCGACCGCTTTTTCATCAACGTGACGTTAGCTTTCGCCGTAGAATTGGGATATTCTCCCGAACTCATGGCCGAGCTAAAGTGGGTTTCCCACAAATAATTCGCACGGCTGTCATAACCGTCTTCCAGGGGAGCCCAGGAAAGCCCGTCGTAAGAAGCCTCCACCACCACATAATCGTAGAAGTCGTCGCCCCCGTACTGGGCGCCGGTTTCTCCCGGTTCTACCAGCACTACTTCATCAAACGTAATGAGTGTATTTTCTCCCCTTCCTATAATCAATGGATAACGCAACATAGCGATATCGTCCCGGTCGAAGTTGATCATCACCCCGGTACCGTCAGGCGATAAAGCCCCGAGGCCGTTACGGTAAGGATGGGGACTGTGCAGGGCGGAGGTAGGAAATCCTTCCTCTTTTCCAATGGTAAAGCCCACCATGGCGAAGTCATTTTCCCCGCTCTCAAAGTTGCTGGAATAGGAGTTTCGGCCAGACAGGAGGCTAGTGACAGTAAATTCATAAAAAGAGGCTACCGGCGGATCAGCGCTCCGGGTACTGGTGTATTCTACGGGGATCGTACCGCTATTTCCTGTCTTGTCTTTGGCAGTAAACTGGTATTTTATCTGGTCTCCCGCTTTCAGCCCGGATATCGGGTCGATCAAAACATATAAATGCGGATCATCACTCCCCACTGACAAATCCGCACCATGCAGGGCGGCGTTGTATTTTTCCATGGCCACGGAATTCACAGCTCCTCCGTTTACCCGGTAGTTCAGGGTCAGGGAGGCCATCCCGTCGTTGAAATCATCTTCCGCCAATGCCATAAATACCCTGGGGTAGCTCACCTCTTCAATACTTAAAGGAGTATGCCACACCGCAGGTGCCGCCACATCGGTTCCAAAGGTGAAAGAGTACACGTACTGCTGGGAATTCCACCCGTTGGTGCCGGGAGACCGTAGCTTAGTGCCGAAATCATCCTCTACCTCAAAATAATACCTGACCTCCGTCACCGAAACGGGAAAAGTAAGGTCTGCGGTATACTCGTCGGTGCCGGCCGTTCTCGACAAGTTAACCGACTGTTCACCTCCTCCAGCCTGGTAATACAGCTTGGCGCTCCCGTCTTTTATTGTGGTATCCGACAAAATGTTTACTTTAAAAGTAACCGGTGTACCGGTCGGGAAATTCTTCAGGGGTTCATGTACGATGGAAGTGCTCTTCCAACCCATCTCATAAAACGCCGACATCGCCAGGGCACCCGGGTCATGCGTGACCTCCCGGGTACGTGCAGAAGAAGTCATAAGCGCATTTTCAGTACCGCTGGGATACGAATTATCGTCCATGTGCGAAATACTAGACCCAGCGCTGAACGTAGATGGTGCATAAAGCCGGGGTCTGTTGGCTCCGGTTCCTTTCTCAAAGTAAAGGGCATTGCCGGTCAGGGCCTGGTACAGCGCCTGGCTGTTATTTTTGTACGCGCTGGTGTCTACCAGATTACTTCCCCCTTCGTTTTCAAGATAGATATCGTACACGGATTTATAGGCTGTTCCGTATCCGTAATTACCGGTCTGGCCAGAGACACTCATGGTAGAAATAAAACCAAGGCCGTGGCCGAGCTCGTGCAAAACCACGGTGGTAAAATCAAATGCACCCGACGGAATATCTTCCGGTTCTCCGTAATGCCAGGTCATGGCACTGTTAAAACGGCAATAAATATCCTCTTCCGCATCGCTGTTCAGAGGTTTACCGGCCAGCTTTTCGGCCAACGCCATGGGGTAATAGGTTTGGGCAAACCGTGCGCCTTCAAAATTCATCATAAACTGAGAAGTATTGGCGGAGCCAAGTACGGATGAGCCAAGGTTTTGCCATTCTGCGTACACCCGGATGGGTACCCGGGAATAAATGAGGTATTCCCAGATTTCCACCGCCCGCTCAAATGCGGCCTTCGCCTCTTCCGGAAAACCGTTATAGGTCACTATAAACTCGGACTTTTTCCCCACCTGCGTTCGTAAACCACGGGCCTTACGGATAAAGTCTTTCGCTTCTACGATAGAGAAATGGTCTTCATGAATACCGGGACAAACCACCCCTTGCCCGCGAAGCGTTTTGATTTTGTCTTTTTGTAGGGTTTGCGCGGTAGCTGAACCCACGCCCGCTGTAAGTAAAAGGATACCAAGTATTATTCTTTTCATTCCACTCTTTTAACAATGTCCGTACACCTGTGTTAGATACAGATACGTAAAAATATTCTAAATTTGTATTCATGGCCGAAAAAAGTGAAAAAATAATATCAGAGCCGGAAGATGTGCTGAGGAATTTCTGGGGGTATGAATCGTTCAGACCTTTGCAGAAAGATATTATCTTGAATGTATTAGCCGGCCGCGACACCCTGGCCATTTTGCCTACCGGTGGGGGCAAGTCCGTCTGTTTCCAGGTTCCCGCGCTCATGTTACCGGGGATATGTATCGTGATCTCTCCCCTCATCGCGCTGATGAAAGACCAGGTTTTTCAACTTCAGAAAAGAGGGATCAGGGCCGCAGCCATCTATTCCGGTATGGATCATACCGCGGTGACCGATACGCTGAACGACACGATTGACGGTCATATCCGTTTTTTGTACGTATCTCCTGAGCGTTTGAAGACCCCCGCTTTTAAAAATGCACTGAATTATCTGAAAATCGGACTTCTGGCGATAGACGAGGCCCATTGTATTTCCAAATGGGGCCACGATTTTCGTCCCGCCTACCTGGAAATAAAAGAAATAAAATCTCTGACACCCACACAAAAATACCCGGTAATTGCCCTAACGGCCACTGCGACAAGAGAGGTGAGAAAAGACATCACAGAACGTTTGTCTATGCGCACCCCCGGCATTTTCCTGCAGTCGTTTGCCCGGAAAAACCTCTCCTACCTTGTTCAGCAAACAGACCAAAAGGAAATGCGGTTGCTGGAATTTCTCCGGAAGCAAAGCGGTACCGCTATCATATACGCCCGTACCCGGAAAAGAACCGTTGAAATTTCGGCCTTTCTTAGCAAAAACGGCATCAAAGCTGATTTTTACCACGCAGGGCTTTCTCTTTTGGAGAGGAACAAAAAGCAGGACGACTGGCTGAACAGCAGCGACACCGTGATGGTGGCTACCAACGCCTTTGGCATGGGCATTGACAAGGCCGATGTACGTACCGTGGCCCATGTGGACCTCTGCGATAACCTGGAAGCCTACTATCAGGAGTCGGGACGCGCGGGGAGAGACGGAAAGCCCTGCACGGCACTCATGCTCTTCAACCGCAACGATATCCTCACCCTGGAAAAGAACCTCGGCATGAAATACCCCGAGCTGCCTATGCTTCAGCGGGTATACCAATGTCTTTCCAACTACTACCAGGTACCCATGGGAGAGGTGGATTACATCTCTTTTGATTTTGATCTGTACCGATTTTGCTCTACTTTCGGCCTGGATATGACCGCCACACATTATGCGCTCAAGCTGCTGGAATCTCAGGATCTTATTTTTCTATCGGAAAGTTATTACCAGCCTTCCCGGGTAAAATTTCTTTTCCGGGCAGACCCGTTGATGGACTTTCAGGAAAGAAACCCGGCCACAGCCGAAGCCATCAAATCCATCTTACGCATTTACGGAGGGGAGATTTTTAATTCGTATGTGGATGTACGCGAAAACGAGATCGCTTCCGCCTGCGGCATTCCCTCCTCCCGTGTGCCGGAAATCTTAAGCTACCTGCATAAACACCGGGTGGTAGATTATATTCCTCAAAAAAATGCCCCCCAGCTGAGTTTTACCGGATTTCGGTATGACGCCACGCAGTTGCCTCTTCGGCACCGCCAGATCGCTGAACGGAAGAGCCACGACCGGCGCTCGCTAAGGGCCATGGTCATGTACGCGGAGCAGGAGGACAATTGCCGGATGAACGTGATCCAGGATTATTTTGACGAGGAGAACCCCGAACCGTGCGGTCAATGCGATATTTGTATCCGAAAAACCCAACCGGCGGAGTCAGGAGCCGAACGGGCGCTGCTTAAGGACAGAATACACCGGCTTTTGCCCGCCGGAATTGATGCACTTCACCGCTCATTTACAGGAGATGAACGGGAAACTGCGGCCGCCATTATCAAAAAAGAACTGGGAAAGGGTACGTGGGAAATGGATCGCTTCGGCTTAATTTTTGTAGTGAAATAGCGCCTGAAAACCGAATAATTTTTTTAATTTGCCACTTGTTAAACTGTACCTGACATGAATGCCAGAGAAATAAAGCAGGCCGAGCTGGAAGGAGAAATAGAAAACGCAACACTGGCTTTACAAAACCAGCTGACAGAATACAAGGAAAAAGGTGGCAACATCCTGATTGTACTGGGGATAATTGCGTCGGCCTTTGTTTTGTATAAATTGCTCACCGACGATGACGAGGAAGAAGCGTCACGTACGGCTGCTAAACAGGAGAATTTCCTGAGAAACGCGCTGATTGGCCTTGCCACCTCTGTGGCGGTGGGCTTTGCCAAGAACCAGATCCTGGACTTCATTGACCGCTTCATGAATGAAGAAACTAAATAATATGATCAAAAAAGGATTTGCTGTGCTCCTTGATCCCGACAAACTGACTACCGATTCCCTGGCAGAAAGAATAGCGTCTGTCAATGATTCATCCGTAGATTACCTGTTTGTAGGCGGTAGTCTTATTTCCAGCGACAACATGGACATGGTACTGTCGGAGCTTTCGGCCAAAACCACGATTCCGAAAATCCTCTTTCCGGGAAATAGTCTGCACGTACATAAGGGCGCGGATGCAATCCTGCTGCTTTCCCTGATCTCGGGCCGAAATCCTGAATTTCTGATCGGGCAACATGTAATTGCGGCGCCGGTGCTGAAGCGCAGCGGACTGGAAATCCTGCCCACGGGGTATATCCTCGTAGACGGGGGACGCCCCACCACAGTAACCTACATCAGCAATACCACCCCTATCCCCGCCGACAAACCGGATGTGGCGGCTGCCACGGCCCTGGCAGGAGAAATGCTGGGTCTGCAATATATTTACCTGGATGCCGGCTCCGGGGCCCTTTTCCCGGTCAGAGAAGAGATGATCCGGATGGTAAAAAATACGGTATCGGTACCGGTGATTGTAGGCGGTGGGATACGTACCGTAGAAGACGCCCGGAAAGCGCTTTCGGCCGGTGCCGATGTGATTGTGATTGGCAACGCCATTGAAAAAGACCCGGGACTGTTGAAAGAGATTTCCCGCACGGTGGCTTCTTACAACCTTTCCCTGGTGTAATGGGGTTTACCGCGTTTCTGGGCATGGGCAGCAACCTGGGTGACCGGGCAACGTACCTCCGGGAAGGTTTACGAATACTGGAAGAAAAAGCGGGAAAAATCATTCGCGTTTCTTCCTTTTACGAAACTGAACCCTGGGGAGTGGAAAACCAGGAAAATTACCTTAACCTGGTGGTGAGGCTGGAAACCTTCCTGTTACCCCTGGGGTTATTGCGGGTACTGCAACAAACGGAGCTGGAATGTGGCCGCGAAAGGAAAGAAAGATGGGGAAGCCGGACCCTCGATATCGATTTATTGTTTTTTGAAGACTACCGGTTCGCCATGCCTGACCTTACCGTTCCCCATCCCCGCCTGCAAGAACGGAATTTTGTACTCCATCCCATGGCCGAAATCGCCCCCGACTGGATACACCCGAAAAACCGCCTCACCTTAACCCAACTCAAAGAAACAAGCCCGGATACGGGTGGGATTAGCCCATGCGAATACTCGTAATTCATAATTATTACCAGGATCCGGGAGGAGAAGACAGTGTCTTTTACCAGGAAACGGCTGCACTCAAAGAAAAACACACGGTAGATACTCTGACTTTCCGCAACCGAAAAGGATTGCCGGGTCTACTTCAGTACCTTTTCTACCCCTATAACCTTTGGGCGGCTTTCCGCCTCCGTCTCAAAATCAGGGAATTCGCGCCAGACCTCCTTCATGTACACAATATTCATTACGCATCCGGCCCTATCCTCTTCCGTACGGCACACCGTCTGAAAATCCCGGTGGTCTTTACCCTGCACAATTACCGGCTGCTGTGTCCGTCGGCACTGCTTTTTTACAAAGGCGAAAAATACATGGACAGCGTAGGGAAAGCCTTTCCCTGGGATGCCGTACGCAAGGGTGTCCTGGACCACTCTGCTGCCAAAACATTCCTGACCGCCTTTACCTACCGGGTGCATGCCTGGTTGGGTACCTGGAGAAACGTAGACGCTTTCCTTCCTTTAACCGCCTGCGCCAAAGAGCTGCTTCTCCAGGGGCGCCTGGGAATAACTGAAACACAAGTCTTTGTCAAACCCAACTTTATTGATCCTCTTCCCGAACAGCGGGCCGAAAAAACCGATACTTTCCTTTTTATAGGGCGTTTATCGGAGGAAAAGGGTGTTCGCCAGTTGCTTCAGGCCTTTGATCTTCCCGACGCGCCCTCTTTGCAGATTATCGGAGACGGTCCTCTGCGCAATTTGCCCGCAGGTCCGCACATCCGTCACCTGGGATACGTGAGCCGGGAAAAAATAGGAGGCCACATTGCGGGCAGCAAAGCCGTCGTTATTCCTTCCGTTTGCCTGGAAGGCTTCCCTCTGGCACTCCTGGAAGCCTTTTCCCGTGGCGTTCCTGTGGTACTCTCGCGGGAGGTGGCCGCGGCCGAGGTGATCCAACACGAAAGCAACGGTTTCCTTATTGATCCCTTTCATTTTTCAGAAGATATAAAACGGATTGACCGGCGTGACGATCTGGAGAAAATTGGTGCCGAAGGGTTCCGCACCTACCAAAAATCTTTTACCAGGGAAAAGGTGATGCAACAACTGGAAGAGATTTACAGGAAGATATTTCACTAAGGAAGTTTCCAAAAGGGCTTTGTACCTGCCATGTCTCCAGGCGTTACACGAAACACTTTTCCACGCTGATGTTCTTTCTGAGCATTTTGAGGAACTCACTTTTAGCAATTTCCACCGCACCGAAGCGTTTTACGTTGTCGTTCATAAACTGGGAATCGAGCAAGCCGTACCCTCGTTCCCTCAGGCGCAGGATAAGGGCGTGAAAAGCTACTTTTGAAGCATTCGGCACAAGATGAAACATGGATTCTCCGAAAAAGACCTTACCCAGGGAAACGCCGTATAAACCACCTGCCAGTTCCCCGTTATACCACGCTTCTACCGAATGGGCAAACCCCAGGTGATGTAATTGCGTATATACTTCCACGATTTCTTCCGATATCCACATGCCGTCATCGTCTGAACGGGGTATGGAACAATGGGTCATCACCGCTTCAAATTCGGTATTGATCCTGATTTCGAACTGCCCGCGGTTCAGTACGGGGCGCAGGGAGCGAGCCGGGCGGTAGTTTTCGAGGGGAATTATGCAGCGCGGATCCGGGGAATACCAATAAATATCGCCATTGGTTTCGGCCATGGGAAATACCCCCTGCAGATATCCGGAGAGTACCATGCCCGCGGTAAACTCTTCCATCAGTCGATAATCCAGATCGAATCTTCTTCAAACCCCTGCTCTTTCCATTCCACCAATACTTTCTGGCTGTCAAGGGTGTTCACCCCCTGCCCCACATAGTCGGGCTGAATCGGGAAATCGCGCTCGTATTTGCGGTTAATCAGACAGAGCAGTTCCACGCGGGCGGGCCTTCCGAACACCTGCATGGCGTCAATACCTGCTCTTACCATTCTCCCCGTGGAAATGACATCGTCAATAAGCACTACTTTTTTATCTTCAATAATAAAATCGATCTTATTGGAATTGGGCTTGAGAATATTCCCCCCCCGGTTGTAATCATCGCGGTAAAAAGTGGCATCCAGGTGTCCCAAAGGCAAGTGCGTATCGAATTCTTCCCTGAGAAAGTGATTCAGTCGCTCGGCCAGAAAAACACCCCGGGGTTGCAATCCCAACAAAACGGTGGGTGTACGTTCATCCAGGTTCTCTACAATTTCCTGGCACAAACGCTTCAAAGTGATGTCTAGCAGGGTTTGTCCAAACAAAAGCCTTTTCTTTTGCATCCTAAGAATTTAATTATCGCAAAAATAATGGTTATTTTGCACATTTAAAAAATGAAATAGGTTCAGCCGGGGTGGCAGATCACTTTATGGAAAGCATTTGGGCCACGCGGCACCCCTTCTATAGAAGGTGGCGGGCCGGCACCGGAAAAAGACCTGTAGTTAAATGGAGACATATTAATGAAGTATTTGATAGTCGGATTAGGAAATCCGGGACCTGACTATGTGTTAACCCGCCACAACGCAGGGTTTATTGTGCTGGACAGAATAGCAATTGACAACGGACTGAGTTTCCGGATGGAGCGGCATGCCTATGTGACCGAATTAAAGCACAAAGGCCACCAGCTGACCCTGATTAAACCCACCACCTATATGAACCTGAGCGGAAAGGCCCTGGTCTACTGGATGACCCACCTGAAAATTCCCATAGAAAACGTACTGGTGCTGGTGGATGATCTGGCCCTGCCCTTAGGAAAATTAAGAATGAAGGAACGCGGCTCGTCGGCCGGACACAACGGACTCAAAAATATTCAGGAATTACTACGCACAGATGCCTACCCCCGTTTGCGGATCGGCATCGGAGATAATTTTCCGAAAGGAAGGCAAATCGACTGGGTACTTGGGCGTCTGTCAGAAGATGAACTCGCGGAATTGTCACCCAAAATCGACAAAGCTATCGAGATGATTTTCAGCTTCTGTAACATCGGAATTACCCGCACGATGAATTTATACAACGAATAATTGCACTTTTTAAAGAATTTTGCATTTTACTGTAAAAACATATATTCTGCAACTTACATGTCACGAATGCAAAAGATAATTCTATATTAGAGTTTTAATGTAGACATTATTATGCCATTTTTCTTATTTTAGTTTTTTAAATCAGAATAAAATTCGGTTTTTGATACCAAAGAAAATTTGGTTTGTATCTTTATTATCCTCAATTTTGCGGCATAATAAAAGTGCAATAATTAAAGAAACCAATAAATTAAAAAACAAAATGAAAAAGCAATTTAAAACATTAGTCCTGCTCACTACCATCCTTGCTACCTGTTTTTCTACCGCTAGCGCGAATGACGGAAACAAGTTACATGTAAAGAGCACCAAAGAAGTAGTAAATACATTAAATAAAAAGGGCAAGAAAATCGTAAAGAAAAACAGCGAGGATCTGAACATTTACCTGGCGGTGATGGAACTGTACGGTAATGATCCGGCCAATTTTTATAACCTGGACGAAGCCACCAAGGCGAAATTCTTCGCAGCAGCTGAAAACCTACATCAGTCGCTGTCAGGCTCAGGAAAAAAAGAGCTTAAAAACCTGGCAGAGCAGATTGCTTTTAACCAGGCGGTTTCCAACTACATCTGGAATATCAAGAAGTCAGGAAACATTATTCTTCCCGTAGTGGAAGTAGCTCAGCAAACAAGTCTTTAAATCATTTCATAGTTTAATAGGTTAGGGTTGAATAGGTACTTACCCCACTCTC